>CAIJXW010000095.1 GCA_903824755.1 uncultured Bacteroidota bacterium
GAATAAAGTAATTAAAACATTACTTATTGCAACTATTTTTATATTGTTTACCCCTTGCAAAATGGCTATTCTTGCATTAGAAAAACTGGTTAAAAACAAATAAATTGACAGAAGCACAAACCAATGTTGCCTGTCATAGTTTCCGAAAGTAAAATAGCTCAGTGATTTACTGAAAAGAACAACAATAAGTCCACCTAGCAATCCAATAAAAATTGCCATTTTTTGCAAAATATTTATTGTTTTCGATAGATTAGAATTGTCATTTTCATCATGGTGAAGAGCGACTTCACGAGTTGCGGTTTTTAAAAATTCAAAATTTGTAACTGCGGTAATAACATTAATTGCATTTGTCAAAAGTGAGATTATTCCAATACCGATTGGCCCTAAATATATTGCAGCAAATTTCGAGCTAACGATGCTGATAATTTGTTTTATTATTTGCATCACACCAAAAACTCCAGTAGCTTTGAAAATAGAACGATAAGAATTATTTTTGGTCATAGCGTTAAATTTCAATCAATTATACAACCAATTGATTTGTATTCATTTTTAAAATCATTGTACCACAGCAGCCAATTTGAAAAACCAACTAATTCGTTTTTGCTTTCTTCTAAAATGGATTTAATTTGCTGTTGTTCAATATCATACGGTAATGATTTTAGAGCATCAAGTTTGTCATTATACCATGATTCGTTCAAGATTTTATTAAAAACAAACATATCAATATTGCCTCTGTAATTTTCTTTATGCTGATTTGTAGCCGAAGAAACGAATCCTGTGCGAAGAATTTCATGTTTGTATCTGGCATATTTATTGGCTGATTTATATCTAAAATAATGCTTCACGGCATTAAACATTTGCAAACCTTCATCAACATTATTACTGTGATTATCCCAAAGTTTTGCATAATAATTCTTGTTAAAAATCATTCCTGCCACTGCATAAATTGTATAATAGGCCAATCTTCTTTCTTCTGTATTAATTTTAAAAAAACGCAATGTTTTTCTGATTTTATATTTATTGAATTTGTAGAATATAAAATAATATATAAAAGGAATAATTGAGAAGAGTTTAGGTTTTAGAAAAACCAAATTATTATAAAAAACTTCCTCTTTATTTTGATTTAATTTGGGATTTCCCAACCAAAATAATTTTGTTATCAGCACATTATTATCGTGAACATCATTTTCAATTTGTACCACGTCAACATCTTCAATAAACCAAGTGTCATCTTCCAATAAAATAAAATTTTCGGTAGCACTTTTCGAGGCATTTAACCATAAATTAATTGGAATAACATAATTATTAGGTTGTGTCCCAGCTACTGTTAATTTTTGCTTTTCTTCATAAAATTCTGATTTGTGAATTTCAATATCTGGGTATAATTTGGCTATTTTATCTAAATAAATTTGAGGCGTACCATCGTCCAAAACAACAATTTTTCCAGTATTATTTTTTACATATTTCTGTATCGAAAATAGGCATCTTTCGAGATAATAAGGACGATTAAATGATTTTATTAGAATGTCCATTCATTGATTTTTTTAATAATAAAATCGACTTCATCTGTTGATAAAACGGGACTAATCGGCAAACTTAATACCTCATCATGGATTTCTTCGGTGATTGGAAATGATGCACTATTCCATTTTTCAAAAGCTTTTTGTTTGTGAGGCGGAATAGGATAGTGAATCATTGTTTCGATGCCATTATTTTTTAGATATTCTTGTAATTCCTTTCTTTTTTTGGTACGAATTACAAATAAATGAAAGACATGATTTTTTGAAAAATCCCAAGTTGGAAGTTTGATAGTACTGTTTTTTATTTCAGTTATATAGCGTTTTGCAATTGTTCGTCTGTGCTCGTTATCCGCATTTAGAAATGGCAATTTGATATTCAAAAAGGCCGCTTGAATTTCGTCCAAACGAGAATTAATTCCAACGTATTCATTATGATATTTTATTGTCGAGCCATAATTTCTAATCGAAGAAACCACATTTGAAAGATGTTCGTCATTTGTCACAATAGCTCCTGCATCGCCCAAAGCGCCTAAGTTTTTTCCTGGATAAAAACTATATGCAACAGCATTATTATTTGATATGTCATTATAAAATGCTCCGTGAGATTGTGCTGCATCTTCAATAACAAGTAGATTATTTGCTTTAGCAATAGTATTTATTTTATCCATTTCGGCTAGTTGTCCATATAAATGAACTACTAAAATTGCCTTCGTTTTCGGTGAAATTTTAGCAGGAATGAGATCCGTATTCAAATTGAATGTTTCAGGATTTGGTTCTATCAAAACAGGAATTAAATCAGCCTCTAAAATGGCCAAAATGGTAGCGATATAGGTATTTGCTGGAACAATTACCTCATCACCTTTTTGAAGTTTACCAAGTTGAATGTACCCTTTAAAAATTAGAATTAACGCATCAAGACCATTTCCTACGCCAATACAGAATTTTTTATTGCAAAATTTCGCAAAATCGATCTCAAATGATTTGACTTCATTTCCTAAAATAAACTGACCATTTTCCAAAACCGACATTAATTTCTTTTGAAATTCAGTTTCATATTTGCAATTTATCTTTTTTAAATCAAGAAATGATATCATAGTTTCACCTTGTTTAGTTTGTCAAAATTAGCGGTTTCGACTTCATAAAAATCGTGTGCCAATGTACTTGCCCCGAAACTTTCTTTCCAAAAAACCAATCCTTCATTTAGTCTTTTTCCTTCATTTTCATTTGAAATTCCAAAGTCAAAAAATCGAATATCTTTAAAAACGTTTGTAATTAAGTGATGGTATAAAAAATCTAAAGATCCCAACTCATTCTTATCAGAATTTCCAGAAACGTATTGAGGATGAGCTACTTGTTTTGAAACAAAAACGGTAGTTCCTGCTACAATTTTATCATTGTGATAAACATTAAAATGCCTAATATTTTTTGGGAATTTTTGATGTAATTTTTTAATTTCTTCCAAAGAATGAACAGGCTTTACTTGATGTTTTGTTTCTAAATTTGGAATTAAAACTTCTTCCCAA
>CAIJXW010000096.1 GCA_903824755.1 uncultured Bacteroidota bacterium
AGGAAGAAGCTCCCTTAAATAAAATTTTTATACTTTTGAGACGACGTAAATGTATAAAATTTTATGTCTATTGGTTTGCGTTACAAAGTAATAAAAACAATTCATTTTTACGACTAGAAAAATAAAAAAATGTTTCTCGAAAATACAGTTAATCATAAAGAACAATTTGGTTGGATTGAAGTTATCTGCGGATCGATGTTTTCTGGCAAAACAGAAGAGCTGATTCGCCGACTAAAAAGAGCCCAATTTGCGAAGCAAAAAGTGGAAATTTTCAAGCCAACAATAGACACACGCTATCATGATGAGATGGTGGTGTCTCACGATGCCAATGAAATTCGTTCCACTCCAGTTCCTGCCGCCGCAAATATTGCAATTCTAGCACAAGGCTGTGATGTAGTTGGTATTGACGAAGCACAGTTTTTTGATGATGAAATAGTAAAAATTTGTAACGACCTTGCCAATCAGGGCATTAGAGTCATTGTTGCAGGACTTGATATGGATTTCAAAGGAAATCCTTTTGGGCCAATGCCAGCGTTAATGGCAACCGCGTAATATGTTACAAAAGTTCATGCGCTTTGCACTCACACAGGCAATTTAGCCCATTATAGTTTCCGAAAAGCAGCAGGTGAAAAAATTGTACTTCTGGGCGAAACTGAAGAATATGAACCTTTGAGTCGTGGTGCTTTTTTTAATGCAATGAATAAAAATCAAGATATTAAGGACAAAAATAGCTCTAAATAACTTTTGAATTTATCCATTTCAAATATCACCCAAATTCTAAAAGCGAAAGACACAATAAATGTTGATTTGGCTTCTATTGATTCTGTTTCTATTGATAGTCGTTCATTACAAAACGGAAAATCAACGTTGTTTTTTGCCTTGGTGGGCAATAATAATGATGGTCATGAGTATATTCCTGAACTTTTTGAACGCGGGGTACAAAATTTTGTAGTCGCTAAAATTCCTAAAGAATATCAAACGAAGGCGAATTTTTTTGAAGTAGAAAACACCTTGAATGCACTTCAAGATTTGGCTGAATATCATCGAAAACAATTTGATTTTCCAATAATTGGCGTGACAGGAAGCAACGGAAAAACCATCGTAAAAGAGTGGCTTACGTTTCTTTTGGCTCCTGATTTTAATATCATTAGAAGTCCAAAAAGTTATAATTCACAAGTTGGCGTGCCACTTTCGGTGCTTTCAATAAATGAAAATCATAATTTAGGAATTTTTGAAGCAGGAATTTCAAAAGTGCAAGAGATGGCCAAATTAGAAAAAATCATTCAGCCAGAAATTGGAATTTTCACCAATATTGGATCGGCACATGATGAAGGCTTTTTTAATTTAGAAGAAAAAATAAAGGAAAAAATGTTGCTTTTTTTGAATGCAAAAATACTTGTATATCAAAAAAACGAAGTTGTCGAAAAATATATTTCGGAAGAAACACTCCCTTTTTCGTGGAGTTTTAGCGATAAAAATGCGTCTGTTTTTTTTGAAAAAAAACCATTGCAAGAATCGACAAAACTTCAAGTTACCTATCAAAAATCAACATTAAATTTTGAAATTCCCTTTTTGGACGAGGCTTCTATCGAAAATGCTATTTCTTGTTTGATGGTTTTGCTCCACTATAAATATGATGAAAAGACCATTCAAAATCGGTTGTCTTTGTTATATCCTTTGAAAATGAGATTGGAAGTAAAAACTGGAATTCACAATTCGACCTTGATAGATGATAGCTATAGCTCTGATTATCAATCACTAAAAATAGCTTTAGATTTTTTGGAAACCCAAAAACAGCATCAGAAAAAAACTTTGATTTTGTCCGATATTTTTCAAAGCGGTTTGTCAAACGATGATTTATATTCAAAAGTTGCAGCTTTAATTTCTTCAAATAAAATTAACCGCGTGATTGGAATAGGCAAAACGATTTCTGAATTTGGAAGCAAATTTGAAAACTGCAGCACCTTTACTACTACTACTGCATTTTTGGAAGCCTTTGACTCAATTGATTTTGGAAACGAAACCATACTAATAAAAGGAGCTCGGTCGTTTGAGTTTGAAAAAATCGTTTCCACATTAGCAGAAAAAACACACGAAACCGTTTTGGAAATTAATCTAAACGCCATAAGCCACAATTTGAATTTTTATAAATCAAAACTAAAACCTACCACAAAAATGATGGTAATGGTAAAAGCTTTTGGGTATGGTTGTGGAGGATTTGAGATCGCAAAACTTTTAGAACATCACAAAATTAATTATCTGGGTGTGGCTTTCGCCGATGAGGGAATTGCCTTAAAAAATTCGGGTATTAATCTTCCGATAATGGTTTTAAACCCTGAATCTACAAGTTTTTCGGCAATAATTCAACATCATTTAGAACCTGAAATTTATAGTTTGAAGGGTTTGAAATCGTTTTTGAAAATAGCTTCTGAAAAAAAATTAAACTCTTATCCAATTCATATAAAACTCGATACCGGCATGCACCGATTGGGTTTTGAGTCAAGTTCAATCGAGGATTTAATTTCAATTTTAAAAGAAAATAGTTGTGTTGAAGTTAAAAGCATTTTGTCGCACATGGCAACAAGTGACGATTTAGATCATCAAGAATTTGCAAATTATCAAATCAAATTATTTGAAAGTTTGTCTTTAAAAATTATTCAGGCATTACAAATAAAACCCATTCTTCATCTATTGAATACGTCTGGAATTAGCAATTTTTCAACGGCTCAGTATGATATGGTTCGTCTTGGAATAGGGTTGTATGGAATTTCAAACAATCCAGACGAGCAAAAACTACTAGAAAATGTAGGTACGCTAAAATCGGTGATTTCTCAAATTAGAACTATTTTGGCTGGTGAAAGTGTTGGATATGGAAGGCGATTTATTGCAACAAAAACGACAAGAGTCGCAACAATTCCGATTGGATATGCCGATGGAATTTCTAGAAAATGGGGGAATGAATTGGGCTATGTCGTTATAAACAACAAAAAAGCCCCTATTTTGGGTAGTGTTTGCATGGATATGTTGATGGTAAATGTATCGGAAATTGATTGTCAGGAAGGTGATGTTGTTGTGATTTTTGGGGAAAATCCAACAGTAAATTTAATGGCCGAAAAACTGCAAACTATCCCCTACGAAATTCTGACAAGCATTTCTCAACGAGTAAAACGTGTCTTTTTTAGGGAATAATTTTCTGTTTAAACTGGATTTAATAAATTAGTTTCTTCAATTTAAAAAAAAACAATATGGGAATGATTTCAGAATTTAAAGCCTTTGCATTGAGAGGGAATGTTGTCGAACTTGCAATTGGGGTTATTGTTGGAGGTGCTTTTGGCAAAATAGTAAACTCTTTTATAGAAGATGTGATCACGCCATTACTCTTGAAACCTGCATTGGCAGCGGCAAATTTATCGAGAATAGAAGAATTAACAATTTTTGGCGGGGTGAAATACGGCATGTTTATTTCGGCATTAATCAATTTTATAATTATTGCTTTTGTATTATTTTTGATTATAAAAGGGTTGAATGCCACCAAAAAAGAGGAAGAAATAACTCCTGTTGCACCAAGTGGACCAACGCAAGAAGAACTGCTAATTCAAATTCGTGATTTACTGAAAAAGTAATTCATTTCTATACTAATTTCTTCATAAACCGTTCCTAACTGTGCGGTTTTTTTATATTATTTATTTGAAATTTTATGTAGTTATTGATTACTTTTGTCTTTCTTTTAAAATAATAGAACACTAAATTATTTAATATGAAAATTGCTGTTGTAGGAGCCACCGGAATGGTTGGTGAAGTAATGCTTCAAGTATTGGCGGAACGAAATTTTCCAATTACGGAATTAATTCCCGTAGCTTCTGAAAAATCTGTTGGTAAAGAAATTGACTTTAAAGGAAAAAAATATAAAGTAGTCGGTTTGCAAACCGCAGTGAAAATGAAACCAACTATTGCTGTGTTTTCAGCTGGTGGTGAGACTTCACTAGAATGGGCTCCGAGATTTGCAGCAGCAGGAACAACTGTTATTGATAATTCTTCAGCATGGCGAATGGACCCGAGCAAGAAATTAATCGTTCCCGAAATTAATGCGTCTGAATTAACAATTTCAGATAAAATAATTGCAAATCCAAACTGTTCAACAATTCAAATGGTTTTGGCGTTAGCCCCATTACATAAAAAATATAACATTAAAAGAATCATCGTTTCCACCTATCAATCCATTACTGGAACAGGAGTAAAAGCGGTGCAACAACTTGAAAATGAATATGCTGGAATTTCTGGAGAGATGGCCTATAAATACCCAATTCATCGAAATGCAATTCCCCAATGTGATAGTTTTGAAGCAAATGGTTATACCAAAGAAGAAATGAAACTTGTTCGCGAAACCAAGAAAATCTTAAGTGATGATTCAATTGCGGTAACTGCAACAGCAGTTAGAGTCCCAATTGTTGGGGGGCATAGCGAGGCGTTGAACGTTGAGTTTTCAAATGATTTTGATATTCAAGAAATAAAAAATATTTTGAATAACACGCCTGGAATAGTTTTGCAAGATGATATTGATACTTATTCCTACCCGATGCCAATGTATGCTCATGGAAAAGACGAAGTTTTTGTGGGAAGAATTCGAAGAGACGAAAGCCAAGCAAACACTCTAAATATGTGGGTTGTGGCTGATAATTTAAGAAAAGGAGCTGCCACAAATACCATTCAAATTGCAGAATATTTAGTAGCAAATGAATTAGTTTAACTCCTTATAAATCAAATTTTTAAGGTTTTTGTATATTTGAATCTGATGAAAAAGAAGATTTTATTTCTAAATTTTACTTTGATTGTAGCTGTATTGTTCTCAATGCTGTTTCAATCGCTAGATTCTTTTGGTCATTTTGAAACGCAAAAGGCGGAGCTCAAATGCCATCACAAAAACGCATCAAAGCACGAAATAACGCACCAACATCATGCTTTTGAGAATTGTTTAATTTGTAAATTCGCCTTCAGCAATTATCACAAGCCTGAAAAAAAGGGTGATTCCTTAATCAGAATTGATATTGTTTCCAAAAAATCTTTCACCTATTCTTTTGAATTTACTAAAAAGTTCAAGGGTACTTTATTCTCCCTACGAGGTCCGCCTGTTGTTTAGATTTCCGATTAAAAATTGGTAACTAACAACAATTAAAAAATGCAAAAAATCAGTTTGTTTTTTTGCTTATGGTGTTTTGGCATAAGTCAAGGTCAAAATACTGTAAGCGGGAAAACCACAGGAGAAAACAATGTATCCTTAGAGAAGTGTCATATTCATATCGGATCTAAATCGGTCAACAGCGACAAGAATGGTTCCTACTCTCTACAAAACATTCCGAATGGGAGCGTTAAAGTCTTGATTACCTACATTGGCTACAAATCTATTGACACCACAATTACCATTAATGGAAATCGTGAGATCGACTTTGTAATGAGAACCAAAAAAGAAGAGTTACAGGAAGTGGTGGTAAAACATAAAGACAACTACTACAACTTTTCGATTGCGGAACAAAAAATCAAAGAGAAGACCATAGAAAAGTACAGTAGCCAATCGTTAGGTAATGCACTAAAAGAAGTTTCAGGTATTTCAATTTTAAAAAGCGGAAGTACTGTCGTTAAACCCATTATCAATGGATTACACAGTAGCCGGGTGCCAATTTACACCAACAATGTAAAATTAGAAGACCAACAATGGGGCATGGAACATGCGCCTAACTTTGATGTGAACGCTGCCGGCAAAATCACGGTTATCAAAGGATCTTCGGGTTTGCAATACGGAGGCGATGCTATTGGTGGAATTGTCGTGATTGAACCCTACAGTGTTAAAAATGATAGCCTTTTCGGAAAAACCATTGTGACTACAGAATCCAATGGTCGTGGCGGAAGTATTTCTTCCAGTTTGCACAAAGGAAACTTTTGCGATTGGAGTTGGAATGCCCAAGCGAGTTTCAAGTATTTTGGGGATCGAGAATCTCCCGACTATGTTTTGTCAAACACCGGAAATAGAGAAGCTAATTTTTCAGGGGATTTAAAATACATTGGCAAGAAGTATGATTTCACTACTTTTTACAGTATTTACAACGCCACCATCGGAATTTTAAGTGCAGCCCATATTGGAAACGTTAATGACTTATACAATTCCATTAACAATCAAATCCCTTCTGTGACTAAAGATTTTACTTATTCGATACAAAACTCCAAGCAAAAGATACAGCATCATTTGGCCAAGGTCAATTATAATTATTATCCAAAAGAAGGTGAAACAATCGCTTTGCAATACGCTTTTCAATTTAATAATCGACAAGAGTTTGATTTAAGAACCGGTGTTTCAGACAGCAAACCAGCTTTAGATTTGAATTTAATGACCCATACTTTAAATGCGGATTACAAAAAAAGTGTTGAGACTTGGGATTTTAAATCGGGTGTAATGGGGTCTTTTCAGAACAATTCGGCTAACCCTAACACCGGAGTCAGACCTTTGATCCCAAGTTACAATAAATTTGACGCCGGTGTTTATTCAATTACTGACTATCATTTCACCAAAGATTTTTCGATTGAAGTAGGTCTTCGCTATGATTTTTCGAAAATGGAAGCCACTAAATATTATCTGAAATCACGTTGGGATGAACGAAATTACAGTCCGGAATTCGACTCTTTTATTGTTTCTGATTTTGGAACACAGTGGTTGACAAAACCAACTTTTACTTTTCACAATTTATCCGCAAGCATTGGGGCACAATACTCTTTTGGGGATGACTATAACTGGTTTGTAAATATTAGCCGGGCAGTGCGCAACCCAAATCCATCAGAATATTTTAGTGATGGCTTGCACCATTCGAGCGGAATGATTGAATTGGGTGATTTGCGATTGGCTAAAGAAAAATCAAACAAGCTCAATGTTACTTTGCAAAAAGAAGGGAAGAACTTCAGTATTAGTATTAATCCATTTTTAAACTATATTGTAGATTATATTTACCTCAGACCCATTGGTTTTGAAACTACCATCAGAGGAGCATTTCCGGTTTGGCAATATGAACAAACTAATGCTTTATTGACCGGATTAGATATTGATTCTGAATGGAAATGGTCTGACCATTGGCAACACCGTTTACTGGTTTCTTACATCAATGGAAAAGACAAAACGAATGATGCTGCTATAATCGATATGCCGCCATTAAACCTAAACAATCGAATTCAATTTCAAAAGAAAGATTGGCTGGATTTGATTTTAGCCTTGCAAAGCGAATGGGTTTTCAGACAAACCCAATTCCCCGACAACAATTTTACTACCAACATAATTGTTGATGGAGAATTAGCTCCGGTTGAAGTTGACATTAGTTCACCACCTTCTTCTTATCATTTATTGCATTTTAATTCAGAGGTGAAATTAAAAGCCTCAAAAAAAACTTTGGCCACTTTGGGATTCAATGTGTTCAATATTTTAAATACCCAATACAGAGATTATCTCAACAGACAACGTTTTTACGTAGATGAATTGGGTAGAAACTTTCAAATTCAATTAAAAATTAATTATTAAAAATTTAAAAATGAAAACCATGAAATATTTTAAATCTTCAAAATTCTTTCTTTTAACAGTAACAGCTTTAACTTTAGCATCATGCAGTAATGATGACAGTCCGGTAAACGAAGAAGAAGTAATTACAACGGTCACTACCACTTTAACCGGCGGCGGACAAGTAATCACTTTACGTTCCAGAGATTTAGATGGTGATGGCCCAAATGCACCGATAGTCACTGTTTCTGGAAATTTAACTGCTAATACCACTTATCTTGGAGAAACTGTTTTTACCAATGAAACAGTAAATCCGGCGGAAGACATCACCGTTGAAGTGGAAGAAGAAGGAGATGAGCATCAAATTTTTTATCAATTCCCGGTTGCCTTGGGCAGCATTGTTTATACCGATGTTGATGCCAATGGAGATCCAATTGGGTTGAGTTTTACATTAACCACAAGCACATCCGCAACCACCGGGAATATTGTAGTTACTTTAAGACATTTACCAACCAAATCGGCAACCGGTGTTGCTTCGGGTGATATTACAAATGCAGGAGGCTCAACTGATGCACAAGTCACCTTTCCGATTGTTATCAATTAATCAAAAGCCTTACTCAAAAAAGCCTCAAATAGTTTGAAACTAACTGAGGCTTTTTTTAATATTTTATTTTTCCAATATGGTGCATCACACGAACGATTTTTACTTTCCTTTTAGAAATATAATTCGTTGAATTGGTCGCTTTATATTTTCGTGGATTGGGCAAAATTGCAGCAATTCCGGCGGCTTGGGTTTCAGAAAGTTGGGAAGCATTTTTTCTATACCAATATTCTGAAGCCGCTTGCACGCCATAGACTCCATCACCCATTTCTATGCTGTTTAGATAGACTTCCATGATGCGTTCTTTTCCCCAAACTAGCTCTATTAGAACTGTGAAATAGGCTTCTAGCCCTTTTCGGATATAGCTTCTTCCTTGCCACAAGAAAACATTTTTGGCTGTTTGTTGCGAGATTGTACTGCCTCCTTTGATTTTTCGTCCTCGTTGATTGCTTTTGAATGCTTTTTGCATTGCCAAAAAATCAAAGCCATAATGTTTAAGGAACATTCCGTCTTCGCTAGCAATAACTGCTTTTTGGATATTTGGAGATATTTTGTCTAAAGAAACCCACTCGTGATTGAAAAATATTTCTTTTCCGTTCCACTTGTTTTCAATAGCTCGAGTCACCATTAAGGGCGTAAAAGGCACAGGAACAAACTTGAAAAGCAAAACAAAAAAGAAGGAAAGGCCAAAAAACCAAAGCATTATTTTTTTTAAGAAACGGAATAATTTATGTTGCATTTTTATGTGTTTTTTAAATTAAATCAGCTAATTCTGTACCTATCAAACTTCCAATTGCAACACCCATTCCTCCTAGTCGAACGCCGCAATAAACATGTTGGGAAAGTTGCTTGACAATAGGTGTTTTTGTATTTCCGAGTCCCATGATACCACTCCATCGGTGTTCGATTTCAAAATCTGTGTCGGGCAAAATTACTTCTTTTAATAATTTTTCGAGTTGGTTCTGAATGATTTTTGTTTGATCTAAATTGGTGGTAGTTTCGCCTACAAAATCGATGTTTCTACCTCCGCCAAACAATATTCGGTCGCCAATATTTCTAAAATAAAAATACCCTTTATCGAAATGAAAAGTCCCTTTTATGTGAAGATTCGGAATAGGTTTTGTTATCAAGACTTGAGCTCTGGCGGGCTTTACTTGTCCATTAGTCAAATCTTCTGCAAACCCATTTGTAGCAAATAACAATTTTTTGGAAACGAAACTAAAATCCCCCAAAGCTACTTCAACCCCATCTTCTGATTCATGAAATCCAGAAACAGTTTGTTGATTTAATATTAATATGTCGTTAGAAATAGCCTGTTTGATAAGCTCTTGCATCATATTTCCAGTATCGATTTGAGCTTCAAATGGATTAAAAATTAAATATTCTTGGGTATTTTTAAATCCAAATCGATCGATTTCTTTTGAAAAAACATCGGCTTTAAAAATTGGTTTGAAAATGTCATTTATGAATTGCATTTTTTGAAAACATTCATTAAAAGTGTTTTCGTCAGCCTTTAAAAAAAGTTCATATCCTCCAAAAGGTTTAAAATCTATAGTAGCGTCTCCTAATCTTTTTCGTAATAATTGCAGGCCTTTCCAGCGTTTTTGAACAAGCTGAATTACTTCTTCTTCAGGAAGAGATTTTAGATCATCTATAATTTCGGATAGGCTTCCGAAACAGGCAAAACCAGCATTTTTTGTACTCGCACCTTGTGGGAGCATTCCTTTTTCGAGAATCACTATTTTGCTATCTGGAAATCGTTCCCGCAAGCGAAGTGCAGCATGAAGGCCTACAATTCCGCTGCCAACTATAGTATAATCGACATTTGTAAACCAATTTTTCAGTTCCCAATAACTTAGCTGCATGGTTTTTTTATTTCAAAAGTAATTAAAATTGAGTTATGATTTTTAAAATATTATTTCAAAAAAATACTTACATTTAGTCCTTGAAAAATAATTTTAAATATGAAAAAAATACTGATTTTAATCGTGTCAATGATGAGCATAGCTAGCGTAGAAGCACAGAACGTAATGACCCCAGAATTGCTTTGGAAATTGGGCAGATTGTCACCTTTGGGACTTTCAATTGACGGAAAAAACATCGTTTATAAAGTGAGTTTCCCTTCGGTGGAGGAAAACAAAACAAATTCAAAATATTATTCTATTCCTGTTTTGGGTGGTGTTTCGACTGAAATAACGGATTATAAAGCATTGCTTTTGGATAAAAATGTTTCGCCAGATGGAAAAAACGTTTTGTATTCGGAAGAAGTAAAAATAGACAAGGTTCATGGAAAAGATTTTTATCCAGAACTAGACAAATCCAATGCTCAAGTCTATGATGGATTGGATTATCGTCATTGGGACACCTGGAATGAGGGTAAATTTAATCATGTTTTTTTCAAAACAAATTCTGAAAAAGTAAAAGGAGGAATGGACATTATGAGAGGGGAACGTTTTGATTCACCACAAAAACCATTTGGAGGAGATGAAGATTATATTTGGTCACCAGACAGCAAAAGCATCTATTATGTTTGCAAGAAACATGCAGGAACCGCCTATGCAATCTCGACAAATACAGATATTTATAAATATGATTTAACAAATGGTTTGACCACAAATATCACCGAATCTAATTTAGGGTATGACACGCGACCAACGTTTTCGCCAGATGGAATGCTCACTTGGTTGCAAATGAAACGTGATGGATATGAAGCCGATAAAAACGATTTGATAGTAAGTTTTAAGGACCAAAAGATAAATTTGACGGCTGCTTGGGACGGGTCGGTAGATGATTATTTGTGGAGTAAGGATTCCAAAAAAATATATTTTACTGCTGCAGTCGATGGCACAAAACAATTGTTTGTGGTTAATTTTACAGGTTTAACAAAAATTGCTGTTTCAGTAGTTCAAGTAACAAATGGGGATTTCGATGTGAATGATTTGGTTGGCTTTTCTGGAAATTCGATTGTTGTAACTCGAGGCGATATGAATCATGCTTCCGAATTATTTTCATTTGAGTTAAAGAAAAAAACATGGACACAATTATCAAATGTAAATACATCAATATTTAATTCATTGGCGTTGAGCAAAACCGAAAGACGCTATGTAACGACAACTGATGGGAAAAAAATGTTAGTTTGGGTTATTTTACCTCCTAATTTTGATGCTACAAAAAAATACCCAACCTTATTATATTGCCAAGGTGGGCCTCAATCTCCGCTAACACAATTTTATTCTTTCAGATGGAATTTTCAGTTGATGGCAGCAAATGGTTATATTATTGTGGCACCAAATCGAAGAGGAATGCAAGGGCATGGGGTAGAATGGAATGAGCAAATCAGTAAGGATTGGGGAGGCCAAGTGATGAAGGATTATCTTTCTGCGATTGATGATGTAGCCAAAGAAAGCTATGTTGACAAGACTAGATTGGGTTGTGTTGGAGCGAGTTATGGTGGTTATTCTGCGTTTTATTTGGCAGGTATTCATAACAATAGATTCAAGACTTTTATAGCTCATGACGGTGTTTTTAATACCCAAAGTATGTTTGGCACAACCGAAGAAGTCTTCTTTAACAACTGGGATTTTGGTGGGGCATATTGGGAAACAGACAATGAGATAGCTCAAAAGACTTATACTGTTTTCAACCCTGCAAATCATGTAGAAAAATGGAATGCACCCATATTAATCATACAGGGAGGATTGGATTTTAGAGTGCCTATTGGTCAATCTCAAGAAGCATTTCAGGCGGCACAATTGCGTGGAATAAAAAGTAGATTTTTATATTTCCCAGATGAAAATCACTGGGTTTTGAAACCTCAAAACGCACAAGTTTGGCAGCGTGAATTTTATAAATGGTTAAAAGAAACACTATAAATTAATTATATGAAAACAAATAAAACAATCCTATTAGTAATTGCAGTTTTATCTTTAGGATTTAATAATGTTACTGCACAGGACAATCTAGTAAATTCTCTAAAAGTTAATGCTAGCGAAAATAGTAAGGCCGCGTTTACGTTTACAGACATTGTTAATTTGGAGAAAACCTCTGTAAAAAATCAAGGTTCTTCGGGAACGTGTTGGAGCTATTCTGGAAATTCGTTTATTGAATCTGAAATGATTAGAATGGGAAAAAAACCTGTCGAAATTTCACAGATTTATACCGCTAGAAATGCTTATATAGAAAAAGGGCGGAATTATGTCCGTATGCATGGAGCGGTAACTTTGGGTGATGGCGGGGCGTTTCATGATGTTATGAATATGTATAAAAAATATGGTGCTGTTCCGCAAATGGTTTATTCGGGGCTTAATTATGGTACCGACAAAAACAAATTTGCAGAAATGGCAGCAATTATGGAAAGCGTTTTGGCAGCCACGGTAAAAAACCCTAATGGAGAGTTGACTCCAAATTGGGAAAAAGCCTATACTGCTGTAATAGATTCCTATCTAGGGGAGGCTCCAAAATCGTTTGATTTTAATGGAAAAAAATATACTCCAGAGACATTTGCCAAAGAAGTAATTGGGATTAATGCAGACGATTATGTAGAAATTTCATCGCTTCAAGAATATCCATATTATTCAAAATTTGTATTGATGGTTCCTGATAATTGGGCTTTTGATCAGGTTTATAATGTAAAAATAAATGAGCTAACAGACATTATCGATAATGCTTTAAAAACTGGCTATTCTGTGGCTTGGGGTGGTGATGTTAGTGAGAAAAGCTTCAGTTGGAAAAACGGGGTTGCCTATGTTCCAGAGAAAAAATATAATGATATGACCGCCGAAGAAAAAGCGGATATGTTTAATGGCCCAAAAGGGGAAATCACTATTACTGAAGAAATGCGTCAAAAAGCATTTGACAATTATACCACTACTGATGACCACGGAATGCACATTATTGGGTTGTCTAAAGATCAAAATGGGAAGGAGTATTATATCGTTAAAAATTCTTGGGGAACTACAAATGATTATAAGGGTTATTTGTTTATGACCAAAGAATTTGTAAAGTATAAAACCACTGATATTATGCTACATAAAGGGGGAGTTCCTGCATCAATTGCAAAAAAATTAGGGATATAATTTCATTAAAAAAGCATAAAAAAACCCGAAGTATTTTGGGTTTTTTTATGCTTAAAATATTGTTTTTATGACCGCTCTTTCATTTTGAAGGTGTCCATAAATGCAGTTGTATAATTTCCAGCCACATATTGTTCATCGTCCATCAATTGACGATGAAACGGAATGGTTGTTTTTATTCCTTCAATTACAAATTCGTCTAATGCTCTTTTCATTTTATTGATAGCTTCTTGACGCGTTTGAGCAGTCGTTATCAGCTTGGCAATCATAGAATCATAATTTGGCGGAATCGTATAACCTGAATAAACGTGGGTGTCAATTCGAACTCCATGACCGCCTGGAGTATGCAACGTGGTGATTTTTCCTGGTGACGGACGGAAATCATTATAAGGATCCTCGGCATTAATTCTACATTCGATAGCGTGCAATTGAGGCAAATAATTTTTCCCTGAAATTGGAATTCCAGAAGCCACCAATATTTGTTCACGAATTAAATCATAATCAATCACTTGCTCCGTAATTGGGTGTTCCACCTGAATTCTTGTATTCATTTCCATAAAATAGAAATTTCTATGTTTATCTACTAGAAATTCTACTGTTCCTGCTCCTTCATATTTTATATATTCGGCTGCTTTTACGGCTGCTTCTCCCATTTTTAGACGTAGTTCATCAGTCATAAATGGCGAAGGTGTTTCTTCGGTTAGTTTTTGATGGCGGCGTTGCACAGAGCAATCTCTTTCTGAGAGGTGGCAGGCTTTTCCGTAAGAATCTCCAACTACTTGAATTTCGATATGTCTAGGTTCTTCGATTAATTTTTCTAGATACATTCCGTCATTTCCGAAGGCTGCGGCCGATTCTTGTCTTGCTCCTTCCCATGCTTTTAGCAAATCTTCTTCTTTCCAAACGGCACGCATTCCTTTTCCGCCACCTCCAGCAGTTGCTTTTAGCATTACGGGGTAGCCCATTTGTTTTGATAGTTTTTTTGCTTGTTCAAAAGATTCTAATAATCCATCAGAACCAGGAACACATGGCACTCCGGCTGCTTTCATTGTGGCTTTTGCAGATGCTTTGTCCCCCATTCTATCAATCATATCTGGAGAAGCTCCAATAAATTTGATCCCATGTTCTTGACAGATTTTTGAAAATTTTGCATTTTCGGAAAGAAATCCATAACCGGGGTGAATGGCGTCTGCATTTGTAATTTCGGCAGCGGCAATAATGTTGGACATTTTTAGATAAGAAAGGTTGCTTGGCGGAGGCCCTATGCAAACTGCTTCATCGGCAAATTTCACATGAAGACTCTCGGCATCGGCAGTAGAATAGACGGCAACGGTTTTGATTCCCATTTCTCGACATGTTCTTATAACGCGAAGTGCGATTTCGCCTCTATTGGCAATAAGTATTTTTTTAAACATCTAACGAAATTTTAAATTAATAGATTTTTAATTATTTGAATGATTCGTTTTTTTTGTTTCATTCAAAAATTTAGCATTAAAAATAACTTATGAAGGATCTACTAAAAATAAAGGTTGGTCAAATTCAACAGGTGACATATCGTCAATTAGAATTTTAACAATTTTACCAGATACTTCAGATTCAATTTCGTTGAAGAGTTTCATTGCCTCAATTACGCAAAGAACATCTCCTTTTTGAATAGTGCTTCCTACTTCCGCAAAAACGGGTTTGTCTGGAGAAGGTTTTCTATAGAATGTTCCAATAATTGGAGATTTGATAGTAATGTATTTTGCATTTTCATCAACCACTGCTGGTGCTGCAGGAGCAACTGCTTGAGCAACGGGTGCTGCTTGAGGAATGGCTTGAGCAACGGGTGCTTGTTGAAAATAAGTTACTTCAGGATTACTGTTTTCGTTTGTTGTTTTGATGGTGATTTTGATGTCGCCCATTTCTAATTTTACTTCGGTAGCTCCTGATTTTGCTACAAATTTAATTAGATTTTGAATTTCTCTAATGTCCATAATATCAATTTTGGTTTAGTTTAAATTATTTTCTGTCATAAGCCCATTTTAGATAAATCGATCCCCAAGTGAATCCACCTCCAAAAGCAGCAAATATAATATTATCTCCTTTTTTTAATTTTTTTTCATAATCGAACAAAAGCAAAGGTAAGGTAGCTGAAGTAGTATTCCCATATTTTTCAATATTAATTAATACTTTTGAGTCGTCTAACCCCATTCTACTGGAAGTTGCATCGATTATTCTTTTGTTTGCTTGATGTGCAACTAGCCAATTAACGTCTTCATTTGAAAGATTATTGCGTTGCATAATTTTCTCACTAACATCGGCCATGCCTGTTACTGCATACTTATAGACTTGTTTTCCGTCTTGAAAAACAAAGTGCTGTTTGTTTTCGACGGTTTCTTTTGATGGAGGCAATATCGATCCTCCTGCTTCCATTTTAAGAAAATCTCTACCTATTCCATCAGATTTCAATATTTCATCTTGAAAACCAAGTCCTTCATGATTTGGTTCAAACAAAACTGCTCCTGCTCCATCACCAAAGATAATACAAGTTGTTCTATCTGTATAGTCAATTATAGAAGACATTTTATCGGCTCCTATTAATAATACTTTTTTATATCTTCCGGACTCAATATAGGCTGCCGCTGTTGACATTCCGAACAAGAAACTAGAGCACGCCGCCTGGAGGTCGTATGAAAATGCGTTTACTGCCCCTATTTGAGTAGCTACATAAACCCCTGTAGATGCTACAAGCATGTCTGGCGTTGTTGTTGCCATCAACACTAGGTCAATTTCTGCAGGGTCAATATTTCCTTTTTTTAATAAATCTTGGGCTGCTTTTATGGCTAAAAAAGAGGTGCCTTGTCCTTCTTCTTTTAATAATCTTCTTTCTTTTATTCCGGTTCTAGAAGTAATCCATTCATCATTGGTCTCCACCATCGATTCTAGTACTTTATTGGAGAGGACGAAGTCTGGAACATATCCTCCGACAGCGGTAATAGCGGCTGTAATTTTATTCATAGGTTTAATTATTTACTTTTCGATGTTGCTATTGAAAAGTTGTTCAAATTACAAAAAAAATTGAAACTTAATGCTTTTTGGGGGTTTTTTTCACTAAAGTTTAGACAAACAAAAAAAACTCCCACAAGGTGAGAGTTCGTTTTATTGTTTTATAGTGTATTATGCAACAGCAACTTGCTTGTCGATAACAACTTGTCCTCTGTAGTACATTTTACCTTCATGCCAGTAAGCTCTGTGGTATAAATGTGCTTCTCCTGTAATTGGACATGTTGCAATTTGTGCTACTGTCGCTTTGTAATGTGTTCTTCTCTTATCTCTTCTTGTTTTGGAGATTTTTCTCTTAGGATGTGCCATTTTACTATATTATTTTTCCGTTAATAGTTGTTTTAATTTATCCCATCGGGGATCAATTTTTTCTGTTTCTGTTTCTTTTTGTGTAATGGTTGTTTCGGTAACACTCAATTCTTTCAGTTTTTGCAGGACTTCAGTGTCTAAAGTGCCTGCTTTTATTCCTGGGTGAATTCTTTTTAGTGGAATTGACAAAACAATCATTTCATATATTGTCTGGGAAACATCTATTTGATGTTCGCCATGGGGCAATATCAATAATTCATCATTATCATCATTATAAGCTTCGCCAAATTGAACTATAAGTTTAAGTTTGCCTTTGATGGGCATATCAAACATTTCGTTTGTCAAGTCGCAAGGCACGTGAACCGTTCCTTGGTGTTTGAAATTCAATTCGAGCATCGTGCTCTTTTTTTCAAAAACTAACGATACTTTGATGTCTGAACTTTCAAAATCGTCATATTTAAAAAAATCAAAGAACGTTTTATTTATTTGATAATCAAACTGGTGTTTTCCTAACTTTAACCCTATAAAAGGAATTAAAAATTCATGTAACTGTTTCATCGTAACAACAATTTGTCCTCTTTCTTAATAATCGAAATTGGAGTGCAAAGATATAAAATTATCGTAATATCAAAAGAGATATTTGCTTTTTTTATTTAGCTGTGCTTTTCTTTTGTTTTTAAAGGTTTTTTGCTGATTTCGGCATACTCGTTTCTGGAGTGAAAAATATCAATTGCCAAATAAACGGCTTCCTTGAACGAATTATAATCTGCAATTCCTTTTCCTGCTATTTCAAAGGCTGTCCCGTGGTCTGGCGATGTTCGGACTTTGTTTAGTCCCGCGGTATAATTAACGCCTTTCCCAAAAGATAAGGTCTTGAACGGAATTAATCCTTGGTCGTGATAGGCCGCTATAACGGCGTCATATTTTTCATATTGATTGCTTCCAAAAAAACCATCTGCTGCATAAGGGCCAAAAACCATCGTGCCGCTTTCAAACAATTTTTTGATGGTTGGTTTGATTATTTCGTCATCTTCTTTGCCTATAACTCCTCCATCTCCACAATGTGGATTCAACCCTAAAACTGCAATTTTGGGTTTGTTGATGCTGAAATCTTGTATTAATGACTTTTTTATGGTTTCTATTTTTTGGGTCAATAATTTTTCTGTTAGAAGCGTTGCCACTTGATTCACAGGGATATGATCGGTGAGAAGCCCTACACGCAAATTGTCTTGAACCATAAACATTAATGCATCTCCTTCTAATTCTTGGTCTAAATAGTCCGTATGGCCTGGAAATTTAAAGTCGGCCGATTGAATGTTGTTTTTGTTTATTGGAGCAGTGACTAGAACGTCAATTTTTCCTACTTTTAATGCTTTGGTGGCAGCCACAAAAGATTGAATTGCATATTTTCCTGCGTTATCGTCATTTGATCCAAAATTAATATCAAAATTATCACGCCACACATTCAACACATTAATTTTTCCCAAAACCATTTGGTCTAGGTTATCTATTCCGTGTAAAGCTGAAGTGGATTCGAAGGTTTTTTTTACGAAAGAAAGAATTTTTACGTTAGCAAAAATTACGGGCGTACAGAATTCTAACATTCTAGAATCCTCAAAAGTTTTCAGTATTACTTCGCTTCCGATGCCGTTTAAATCGCCTATTGAAATTCCGACAATGGTATTTTCTGCTTTTTTCATCATTTCGACACGTTTTTATTGCTAATTTTGAAGTGCAAATTTAGTAAAATAAAATCACAATGTTTACAGGAATAATAGAAACCCTTGGAGCGGTTAGAGATATTAGAAAAGAAGGTTCAAATCTTCACATTACCGTTGCGGCTTCAATCACTGGAGAGCTTCAAATTGATCAGAGTGTGTCTCATAATGGCGTTTGCTTGACGGTGGTTTCCATCAATGAATCGGAATATACGGTAACGGCAATTCGAGAAACGATTGAAAAAACAAATTTGGGAGATTGGGAAACGGGGAGTTTGCTGAATTTGGAACGTGCCATGAAACTTGGCGACCGCTTGGACGGACACCTTGTTCAGGGGCATGTGGATCAAATCGGGACGTGTCAATCTATAAAAGAAGTAGATGGTAGTTGGTATTTTTCATTTCAATATGATAGTTCTCTGCACAATATTACGGTAGAGAAGGGTTCGATTACTGTAAATGGCGTGAGTTTGACGGTAGTAAATTCGGAGAAAAATGCTTTTAGCGTTGCCATTATCCCTTATACGTATGAACATACTAATTTTAAAAATTTCACTGTTGGCACTAAAGTTAATTTAGAGTTTGATGTGATTGGTAAATATGTGAGTCGGTTATTTTCGTTGAGGGAATAAAAAAAGACCTCACATTGCTTTTAGGTTTTTTGGATTTAAAAAGATTTCTTATTTTTTTAAACTTATAAATTATTAAAGTCATAAGTGTGTATAAAGTTATTTTATAGGAGTTTAAATTAGTCTACAAATAGTTTTAATGTTGTTAAATCGTTTGGAGTGTTTACTTTGATAAAGTATAAGCCTCTAGCGTAGTTTGTGGTGTTTAAGGCTATGTCTTTAATGTTAGCATATTTATATTCATCAACCGTTTTGCCCAATACATCTAACACCTGAATATAAACATTAGAATACATTTTAGCTAAATCTAATCTAGACATGCCTTTGCTTGGGTTTGGAAATACAGTAACCCCAAAACCTAATTTAGATTCTTCTATATCTAATGTATTACACCCTAAACCAGATATAATATCCGTGACAAAATTATTATCGTTTAGCACAAATTGGTAAAAGCAGGTATCCGTTATATAAAGCTTTGTTATGAAGCCAGCTTGATTCTTTTCTACAGTTTTGGTTTGAACATCAAAATTTGCATTAACATCAAACTTGAAAAAATTTAAATTATTGGTTCCGCCTGTCATCATGTTTGCAAAAAGTAAAAATTGATTTATAGGTTGGGTATACCCATTTTGAAATCTTAATTTAGCCAATTCTAAAGTTCGCTCTGTATTAGAATAAAACTGGTTCCCTATTGAGGCAATAAACTCTTGTGGAGCATTAGTAAAAAATCCATAGTTAAACATGCTTCGTAAATAATTCATTTGCCCATTTCCAGCGGAAGCAAGTATTTGGTCTCTGTAGTTGCCCAAATAGGGTTGAACTAAATCTAATCCATAACTATCTAGATTATGAGTAAGTTCATGGCAAAGCACAAGGGTAGCGACATCAGCTTGGTGGACATCAACATCTGACGGGAAGGAATTTTCATAATCCACACCAATAGCTGTGCTAAACGTATTAAAACCACCCACTCTTTTAACTTCATAGTTAGAGGTTACACCGCTAGTAGTAATTAAAACAACTCTATGCATGTTTGATGGCGTCTGGCTAAAAACAAAGTGGGTTTTTTCAAAACGCAGATTATTATAAATTCCATTATCACTTACAATAATCCCAAAATCATCCCAAAGGCTTTTTTGATAAGGGCTGTTAGTTGTATTAATACCAAGAGCTAGTTCAATCTCTAGATGCTTATTCGTGTTATAATAATTATACGATGCTAAAATGCCGTGAAGTTGCACGCGAATATTACCTAAATAAGGGTTAACACTAACATTTACATAATTGTTTTGATTAAAAATGTTAGGGTTATTATTGGCTAAATTAATACAAAAATCAGCAATGCTTTCATGATAATTACTACAGTTTGGTAGGTCATAAACAAAGAACGACCCCAGAAAATTAAATTTAAGTTGAAGGCTAATTTTTTCTTCGTTTATAGTTGGTGGTATATTAATAGCGTCTAATATATTAGCTTGAAAAACAGTATTTAGAGAAGATTGAAGGTTTGTGCGTGTCTGAGTTGATAACCAAAAAAAAGTGGGATAACCAAGATAATCTCTTAAACTTTGAGTAAAATTTCTAGTGGCAAAATAATTCTCAAAGTAAGCAACCCATTCGCTAATGGGCTCATTTTGATAATTTGTAAAAATAGAGTTGGCAGAATCAACAGATTCTTGAATCCATTCTAGTGAGATTGTTTCTAAGTTTTGTGTTAATGTGTTTTTAACACTAGTAGGTATTTGCCCAATTGCTTTGTTAATAGTGAACAAGAAAAAACAAAGGCTAAATAAGCAGATTAGTTTTTTCATACCTTTATTAAATTAAATCTTTTTATAACTAGTCACCATAATATAATCTGAAGTAGTCTCTTTTAATTTTAAAGTTGTGTTAGTTAAAGAAATAATCTCCCAAGTAACTTGTAAAATATTGTTTTGATAAATATTTATAACATCATCGGTTTTAGTGTATGTTCCTATTCCACCACCTTCTGCACAATTAACATAATAATCTACTGCTTTAAAACTTCCTTGGCTACCAAATTGATAATAGCTTTTTTTGGTTGAACATTCAAATTGGACATTCATTAGAGGCGAAGATGCATCAATTATTGTCCCCGGTGGGAAACTAGCAACTTGAAAACCTTCCCATTTTCCAACTAACTGAGTAGATGATGCATTGCCATCACTACTGTCTGAAGAACAAGATTGTAGTATTAAAAACGTAATACTGAATAGGTAAAACAATCTTTTCATTGTCATTGATTTTATTTACGAAGATAATAAATTTTATTCATGTCCAATTAATTTATCCTTCCCGATTATTTGACTAGGGCCAGGCGAATTACTTGTGTAAGGTGTTGGCGGGGAGGAATCTCTAAATTCACTTACACACCAAAATAATCAAATTGGTTAGAAATTTTGGAAAATAATATTTTATAAAACAAAAAAGACCTCACATTGCTGTGAAGTCTTTCAATTCTTGTGGTCCCACCTGTACCAAAACCAACATTTTATTATATTGATTATCAATTATTTATAATATTTATTGACACACGTCGTGTACCATAATTACCTAAAATGGTACACATTGTGTACAATAAAATCACACAAGTATACAATTAAAAGTTCAAATTCTTTACGTTTTCTAACACTACCTAATACTTATATACATACTCATTATATATTCAAATCCGAAGGTGTTTGATTCTTTGAGTTAGAGTGATATAAGATTAGTGTGTAGGGTTCCGACCCACACCTTTTCCTACACATGAAATTGTATCTAAAATCCTTCGGTTTCAATCCACCATTGTTTGAAATAACATAAACGGAGGGGTGGTTACCAATCTGTTAGAACAGAGGTATGATTGGTATGTGGAGGAATAGTGTGAATACTCCATGGTGTTGAACGAAAAACAACACTTCATCCCCACTTTAACTCATCTCTTAATCGATATGGGGTAAGGTGGGGTGTATCCCTCTAACAACACATATAACTAAAGAACTATGAAAACACCAAAACTAACTGATGAAGATTTAAATTGGATTAAAGAAAATCCAAAAGAATTCACAGAGGAGTTAATCAGAAAATCAGAATTGATTAAGAACTTCTCAGATGAACTTGAACCCTATCGAAAAAATAATGATAGAACTGGTTACAACAAATTATTCAAAGAATTATTAAAAAAAGAAGAAGAGAAACAATGGAAGAAAGAATAACAAAACAACAACTAATGAAGATGTATAATGTAAACAGAACCACAATTGAAGAATGGAGAAAAAGATTTGGATTACCAATGATAGAAATTTCATCTCATAAAAAATTCATCAGGAAAGATGACCTATTAATGTGGGAAAATGAAATGAAAAAATAATATTTATTTTAAAATATTCAAGAGGAATTAATTTCGATGAGGGATGTCAATATTTTGTTTTGACATCCTTTCTTGTTAAATATAAGTTTAATAATATGTAAATATTGTTTGAAGTGATGTTTGTGTTCGTTAACTTTATATTTAATTTTTTTTAAATGAATAAAATGAAATATTCACAACCTCGATATATTGGACAAGAATCAAAACGAAAGTTTAAAGGGTTTGGATTTTATATTATGGGTAATGATAAGTTATCTAAAAAGAATAGAGAAAAGTTACTGATTGAATCAGAAATTCATTTAGGAGATGTCGTCCATACATTAAAAGGAACACAAGATGATTTAATTGAAAAAGGTATTCTATCTGAATTGGACAATTCACTATCGGATATTGAATTGTTAGACCAATGGAATTATATGTATGACAATTACGGATATCTGATGGTTAGTTTTAAAGAAAGATGGGAAAAAGAACAAACAAAAGGATATCATCCTATCCCACTTAAACAATCCAAAGAGTTTGAAGAATTGAACCAGAGGGTTTCAGAACTTGAAATTGAGGTAATGAAATTAAAAGTTGAATTAATGAAATCCAAAAGACCTAATTTTGGTTTTTAGATTTTAATCCCTCAAAATGTTATTTATATAATAAATTTATTAGTCAGAATTCTAAAACAATAATAAATTTTGAAAATCAATAATTATGAAATATTGACAACGATAAAAAACCAAACGTTTCTTTTGAAAGAGTTAAAGGAAAATTAAATGTTTCTGATTTTATTATTTGAATTAATGTCTTTTTTAATTCAATCCCATCTTCTCTTTTGAAATTTCTCCAATCATGGTCAAATTCAGAATTAATATTATTTAAATGTACCTTATTTCTGAGATTTTTAATTTTTTTTAATGATTCATAAATTTCAGTATTATCACCAAATATTCTTTTTGAAATTATTACACTAATCATAGAATTAAAATTAGGACTACCTTTAGTCGGGGATTTTAATTTCTCTTCCATTTTTAAAGTGATTTTTATTTGTTTTCCATCGATGGTCTTTTTATACTCACTATTTAAACCTTCAAAACTATCAAGATATTCACTTTTTGTCTTTCTTTCTCTCAATTCTTTCCATTCATTGTGTTTCAATAATTTATTCATATCTAAATAACAGTATAATAAAGTTTCTATAATTGAACCTCCACATACTATATATGATTTAATCATCTGTCTTTGTATACCTGGGTGTAAATCATGAATTAAACAATTAGATAGAAATTCTAAATATTGAAAAGAGTGACTCAAGTTTGTTATTATTTCATAACTGTTTTTTGTAAGTTCATTTTTCCAGTGTTCTTGAAAAAAAGTTCTATATTCTTGAACACCTTTTACTCCTCTACTAATCTCTTCTATATCCATAATTCAAATATATGAATTTTTTTACTTTATCGATAGTTGAAAAACTACATCTACATCTGTATGAAATCTCTTTAGTAGTATATCCATTTTCTATATCTTTCTGTATCATGATGGTCTTTGGTTTAGAAAGAAATTTAATAATTGTTTCAGAAGTTCCAACTTGTCTACCTCTATATTTCCCTTCAATTTTACACCTTTCAATACCCTCTCTCTGTCTTTCTCTAATCATTTTCCTTTCAAAATCTGACATTGTAGATAAAATAGATATCATTAGTTCCGAGAACATATCAGTTTTCCCATCGTCATTAAGATTTTGAAAGTTTGGATTTCTACATACTAACCGAATCCCTTTGTCCGTTAGTTCTTTCCACAATTGAAGAACCGATATCGTATCTCTACCAAGTCTATCAATTGAGTGAACCTCAACATGAGTTAAATTATTACTATTTATAAGTTTTTGTATTTGAGACCCTTTAGGTCTTTCAAAAAGTGGTATTGACCCAGAACACTTGTCTGTAAATACATAATCGAATTCTTTAAGATTAATAAGTTGACGAGAGTCATTTTGTTCTTCTGTTGAAACACGTGAATAGAATACCTTCATATAATTTACTATTTATGAGTAATTGATTTATTGTCTAATATAGTAAATTTTATTGATGTATTCAAACTATTTATTAAGTTTGAATCTTACTCTTAAGGGTG
>CAIJXW010000097.1 GCA_903824755.1 uncultured Bacteroidota bacterium
GTATCAGAAACAGGGCACGCAAAAAACGTTGCAAATCTTCAAGATTTAATTTCATTCCCCCGCTCCCGCACGAATCCTTTCGTGTGGCACTTAGAGATAATTATTTTATAAGAAAAGCAAAATTAGAAGTCAAAATAATAAATTTCAAAATCCCAGCTTCTTTTATCTACAAACATCCAACCCACAAAAAAACCGCGATAGGGATAGCAGCGGTATCCCGCAGTATTGCTCGATCAAGAGCAATACTGCGGATATAGCGAATAGCCCGGCCATTCGCCCCAAAAAAAATTGTATTTATTTTATTGTTTTTTGCTCTCATCGTCAATTGAATAGTGAAAAAATATTATATTCGCAGGACTAAAAAAACAAGTTTTATGAAAAAAATTATTTTATCCTTATTAGTAGGGATTATGCTTATTCCGACCAGCGTTAAGGCTGATGAGGGAATGTGGTTTTTGATGTTTATCGAGCGTTTGAATCACCGAGATATGCAAAAAATGGGATTGCAATTGACGGCCGAAGAAATATATAGCATTAATAATCACAGTTTGAAAGATGCTATTGTTCAGTTTAATGGCGGTTGTACGGCCGAAGTAATCTCAAAAGAAGGTTTGGTTTTAACGAATCACCACTGCGGATATGATGCTATTGCCGAATTATCTACTGCCGACAAAAATTATTTGAAAGAGGGTTATTGGGCGTCAAATCGTGCCGCCGAAATGAAACCATCAAGTTTATATGTTCGGTTTTTTGTTCGCATGGACGATTGCTCAAAACGTATTTTGGCAAAACTAAATGATAAAATGACCGAGGCAGAAAGAGAAAAAGCCGTAAATCAAGAAATTGCCTTAATTGAAAAAGAAAATAATGAAGGCGGGAAATATACAGTTTCTGTTCGCTCGTTTTTTCAAGGAAATGAATACTACTATTTTGTATATCAAGATTATAAAGATGTCCGATTGGTAGGAACTCCGCCAGAAAATTTAGGAAAATTTGGTGGCGATACTGACAATTGGGAATGGCCGCGTCACACCGCCGATTTTTCTATGTTCAGAATTTATGCTGACAAAGACGGAAACCCAGCCGACTATTCTACAAATAATGTTCCGTTGCGTCCAAAACATTATTTGCCTGTGAATTTGAACGGAGTGAAGGAAGGCGATTATGCTATGATTTTAGGTTATCCAGGAAGAACAAACCGCTGGATGCCCGCTGGTGGAATTGAGCAAAACGTGAAGTTTGCTTATCCAGCTTGGGTTGAAGGAGCAAAAACAGGAATGGACAACATGAAGAAATATATGGATCAAAGCGATGCCCTTCGATTGGTATATGCTTCAAAATTTGCTTCGACAGCCAATTACTGGAAAAATAGACAAGGAATGATTGATGCTTTGAGCAAATTTGGTACCGCCAAATCAAAAGCAATTCAAGAAGCGAAGTTCAATAAATGGGCTAACAAAACCGAGAATAAAGCAAAATACGGAAATGTAGTAGCTACAATCAATAATTATTATGCGTTGACAAACGAGAAATCGCGCCACGATAATTATTTGCAACAACTAATGAGAACGACTTCTTTTGGTACTATCGGAAGGACTTTGGGTAAACAAATGGAGAATTATGCTAAGGGAGATGCAGCAAAACGAGCTTCGATGGCTCCGATGATTACCGAAATGGCCGAAGGATTTTTCAAAGATTTGTATGTTCCTGCCGAAAAAGATTTGTTGACAGCACAATTGAAATTGTATGCTACAAAATCGGTTGGATATGGAATTGCTCCAATGGTTGAGAAAATAGGAAAAGAAAACAATTATGATTATTCGAAATTTGTAAATGCAGCTTTCGAGATGAGTATTTTGACATCTAACGAAAAAGTAAAAGCATTTTTGGATTATCCTAGTGAATCCATTTTGGCAAACGATCCATTATTTAGTCTTTCAAACGATATGATTGCGCACATGAACGCTAAGAGTGATGCAATTGCAAAAGCTCAAAATGATTTTGGGGCTTCATTTCGATTGTTAGTAGAAGGTTTGAGAACGTCAAAAATTGGAACTATCAAATATCCAGATGCCAATTCTACGTTGCGATTAACCTACGGAAAAGTTAGGTCTTTGCCTGCGGATAAACGAAATGATGCAAAAATTAATAACTACACCACGTTAGACGGTCAAGTGAAAAAATACAAAAAAGGGGATGAAGAATTTGATTTGCCTGTGCGTGTTTTAGAAATGAATAAGAACAAAGATTACGGTCGATTTGCGGATAAAGATGGTTCGCTTCATGTGAATTTCTTGACAGATAATGATATCACGGGAGGAAATTCTGGTTCGCCTGTTTTGAATGGAAAAGGAGAATTAATCGGATTGGCTTTTGACGGAAACATTGAGGCTATGGCTGGCGATGTTATCTTTGATCCAAAATTGCAACGGACAATTAATGTTGATATTCGTTATGTTTTATGGGTTATCGAAAAATTCTCGGGAGCAAAACATATTGTCGATGAAATGACATTAGCAAAATAATTTTATTTAAATAATTTTAAAACCGACTAAAGTAATATTTTAGTCGGTTTTTTTTTATTTATAAAAGGCGAAAAACCAAATGATTATTAATCTTTATTTGTTATTTTTGACACAACTGTTTTAAAAATTTTGATTTGATGAAAAAAGGCTTTCTATTTATTTTCCTTTTATTTTCGATGGTGGCAATTTCACAAACCGATTTTGATGCCGCCAAAAAATTATACCAGCAAGGAAACCTAATGCAGGCACAAAAAATATTTGAAAAAATTATCAAAGTAGCACCTAATAATCTTGAAGCAAATGAATATTTAGGCGATATTTTTGGACAAAATAAATCATGGGATTCGGCAATTTTTTATTATAAAAAAGTAAAAACCTTGAACCCAGCCGAAGCTAATTATTGGTATAAATATGGAGGTGCTTTGGGAATGAAAGCTCAAGAATCCAACAAGTTTAAGGCGCTAGGAATGATTGATGAGGTGGAAGCTTCGTTTAAAAAAGCAATTCAATTAGACCCAAATCACATTGAAGCCCGAAAAGCATTAGTTGAATTATATTTGCAACTGCCCGCAATTATTGGCGGTAGCGAGAAAAAAGCAACCAAATATGCGAATGAAATTTATAGGATTTCGCCCGTTGAAGGTTATATTGCCAAAGGGAAAATCGCTGAATATTTTAATCGATATACCCAAGCTGAACTATTTTTTAAAAAAGCAATCGAGTTGGTTCAGTCCAGAAAAACGGCACAAAATTTGGCCGATTTATATAAAAACAAAATGAATTTGCCCGAAAAAGCAAAAACAATATTAGAGCTTTATAGCCGATAAAAAACAAATTTTTTAATAGTAAAATTCAAATAAATGAGAACTCATTTTATAGCTATTGGCGGTAGTGCGATGCACAATTTGGCGTTAGCATTGCACAACAAAGGATATCAAGTTACGGGAAGTGACGATGCTATTTTTGAACCTTCCAAAACAAGATTGGAAAAAAAGGGATTATTGCCAATTGAAATGGGTTGGTTTCCAAACAAAATCACAAATGATATTGAAGCTATTATTCTAGGAATGCATGCCAAGGCCGATAATCCGGAGTTGCTAAAAGCTCAAGAATTGGGACTAAAAATATATTCTTATCCTGAATTTTTATATGAGCAATCCAAGAAAAAAACGCGAGTCGTTATTGGCGGTTCGCACGGAAAAACAACCATAACATCGATGATTTTGCATGTGATGCATTATCACAATATCCAAGTTGATTATATGGTAGGTGCTCAGTTAGAGGGTTTTGACACAATGGTTCACCTGACTGAGGAGAACGATTTTATTGTGCTTGAAGGCGATGAATATTTATCTTCTCCGATGGATAGACGACCTAAATTTCATTTATATCAACCCAATATTGCCTTGATTTCTGGAATTGCTTGGGATCACATAAATGTTTTTCCTACCTATGAAAATTATGTAGAGCAGTTTGAAATTTTTATCAAAATGATTACTAATGGTGGCATTTTGGTTTATAATGAAGATGATTTAGAAGTAAAACGAGTGGCCGAAGCAGCAACAAATCCTATTCGGAAAATGCCCTATTCTACACCAGAATATTCTGTAAATGATGGAGTTACTTTATTGGAAACCCCAGAAGGAGCAATGCCAATTGAAGTTTTTGGGGCCCATAATTTGAATAATTTGGCAGGAGCCAAATGGATATGTCAAAATATGGGAGTAGATGAAGCCGAATTTTATGAAGCCATTGCAAGTTTCAAAGGAGCATCAAAGCGATTAGAGAAAATTGCCGAAAGCAAAACGAGAGTTGCCTATAAAGATTTTGCACATTCGCCGAGCAAAGTTTCCGCTACTACAAAGGCAGTCAAGGAACAATATCCAAACAGGAAATTAGTGGCGTGTTTGGAATTGCATACCTATAGTAGCTTGAACGCCGAGTTTCTAAAAGAATACGAAGGGGCATTAGAATTTGCAGATGTTGCCGTAGTTTTTTATTCGCCAGATGCAGTAAAAATTAAACAATTGGAAGAAGTGACCTATGAGCAAATTGCACAATCCTTCAACCGTAAAGATTTGATTATCTATACTAATCCAGGCGAGTTTAAAGACTATTTATTTGATTTGAATTTAGATAATTCTGCATTATTATTAATGAGTTCTGGAAACTATGGAGGGCTGAATTTTGATGAGGTTAAAGGTTTGATTGAATAAAGTAGGATTATTTACATTCTATTTAAACGCCATTTAATAATAATTTAAATATGGAAAATAGTTCGTTCCCAATTACAAATTGGTCAGAAGATGACCGCCCGAGAGAAAAACTAATGTTAAAAGGAAAAGCATCATTGAGTGATGCGGAACTAATTGCAATTTTAATTGGGTCAGGAAGCCGAAATGAAAGCGCTGTACAGCTGAGCAAAAGGATTTTGTCAAGTGTTGACAATAATTTGAATGCTTTAGGAAAACTATCGATTTCGCAATTAATAGGGTTCAAAGGAATAGGCGAGGCCAAAGCTATTTCTATAATTGCGGCACTAGATTTGGGAAGAAGAAGAAGGGGAGAGGAGGCATTAGAATTAAAGCAAATAACATCTAGCAAGATGATTTTTGAAATTATGCAACCCATAATTGGAGAGTTGCCACACGAAGAATTTTGGATAATTTATGTCAATAATTCTAATTTAATTATTTCAAAATCGCAATTAAGCAAAGGCGGAATTACGGCAACTCTTGTAGATGTTCGATTGATTTTTAAAAACGCTTTAGAAATCGGAGCCACAGGAATTGTCTTGTGTCACAACCACCCATCAGGAAATATGAAAGCGAGTGATGCGGATATTAAGATTACAAAAAAAATTAAATTGGCCGCCGAAAGTTTGGATATTACGATATTGGATCACATAATTATAGGTGAATACGGCTATTTTAGTTTTGCAGATGAGGGAATTTTATAACTTAAAAGAAATAAATTGATTACAACAGTTTTTTTTGATTTGGATCATACACTTTGGGATTTTGAAAAAAATTCTGAGAAGGCTTTTGATACCATTTTTAGATTAAAGCATCAAAATATAAATACTTCAGCATTTATTGAAAAATATATCCCCATCAATCAGGCCTGTTGGAAATTGTATCAAAATGATAAAATTACGCATGAAGAGTTGAGATATAATCGATTGAAACATTCGTTTGATGCTTTAAATTATGCCATTTCCGATTTGGAAATTAATCAAATGGCTGACGATTATATTCATTTTTTGCCAGAAAATAATTACCTTTTTGATGGTGCCATTGAGATTTTGGACTATTTGAGTTCGAAATATCAATTGCATATTATTACGAATGGCTTTGCCGAAGTTCAATATAAAAAAATCAAAAATTCTAAGATTGATGGCTATTTTCAATCAATAACAAATTCGGAGATGGCTGGAGCCAAAAAGCCAAATCCTATTATTTTTGAACACGCACTCTCTAAGGCCAATGCAAAAAAAGAAAATACTATTATGATAGGAGATTGCCTAGATGCTGATGTTGGCGGAGCATTAAATTTTGGAATTGATGCCATTTTTTTTAATCCCTATAATATTGAAGTGCAAAATTCGATTAAGCAAGTAAAACATTTATTAGAAATAAAAAAACACCTTTAAATCATGACAAAAAAAATTATTATTTTTCTGATTTTGATGGTTTCAAATCTAGGTATTTCTCAGGATTTGAACACCTATAAATATGCAATTGTACCTTCAAAGTTTAGTTTTTTGAAAGAAAAAGATCAATATCGGTTAAATACTTTGACAAAAATGTTTATGGAAAAATATGGCTTTGTCACTTTTTTTGATACGGACATTTTGCCTGTTGAAGTTGCAGAATATAACTGTAATACTATTTTTGTTGATGTTCAAAATGTTAGTTCGTTGCTTTCTACAAAAATGATAGTTGTTTTGAAAGATTGCCGCAATACTATTTTGCTTACCTCCGTTCAAGGAAAAAGCAAAGAAAAAGAATACCATAGTGCTTATAATCAGGCTTTGCGGGAAGCATTAAATTCTTTGGATCTTAAAAATCATAATTTTCAGGAAGATATTGGTCGAAAAAAACCGGTATTGATGGCCGATGAAACATTTTTAGAAACAACAAAAAAACCAAATATAAATTTTGATGACACAAAGAAAAACGCTTTGAATGAATCAGAAAAATTATTTGCGAAACCGTTAGGCTCGAATTTATTTCAATTATTGACAAATGATACCAATATCCCAAGATTAATTTTGACAATAGCCAAAACAAATAATCCTTCCATTTTTATTGTCCAAGAAGCTATGAAGCAAGGTGTTGTTTATAAAAAAGACAGCGAATGGTTTTTGGATTTTTATGAAAACGAAAAATTAGTTTCACAAAAACTGAACATTATCAATTTTAATTAATAACCGTATTTATCTTTCCAGCGATTTTTTAAAAATTCACGAGTACCATTTTCTCTAGAATTATTGCCAGGATTATATAGCAAAGTTTCAGATATTTCATCAGGTAAAAATTCTTGTTCGGCAAAATTATTAGAATAATCATGCGAATATTTATATTCTTCCCCATAACCTAATTCCTTCATTAATTTAGTGGGTGCGTTTCTCAAATGGATTGGTACTGGCAAATCTCCTGTTTGTTTGACTAATTGCTGCGCCTGATTTATTGCCATATAACTGGCATTACTTTTGGGAGAAGTTGCTAAATATATTGCACATTGACTCAACAAAATTCTACTTTCGGGATAGCCAATAGTTGAGACAGCCTGAAAAGTGGTGTTTGCCATTATGAAAGCTGTCGGATTTGCATTTCCAATGTCCTCGCTCGATAAAATTAACATTCGGCGGGCAATGAATTTCACATCTTCGCCTCCTTCAATCATTCTAGCCAGCCAATATACAGCTGCATTTGGATCGCTTCCTCGAATAGATTTGATAAATGCCGAAACAATATCATAATGCTGTTCGCCCGTTTTGTCATATAATACAGTGTTTTGTTGAACAAGTTGCAAGACTTTTTCATTTGTAATCAAAATTTCGTCTTCAATAGAAGCGTTTACGACCAATTCAAAAATATTTAATAGCTTTCGTCCATCTCCGCCCGAAAGTCGTAATATGGCTTCAGATTCTTTTAAAATAATATTTTTAGTTTTCAAATAGACATCTTCTCGCATGGCTCTTTCTAGCAGATTTTCTAAATCTAATTTTGAAAATGGATTCAGAATATACACTTGACATCTTGATAATAGGGCAGGAATCACCTCAAAACTAGGGTTTTCGGTAGTTGCCCCAATCAATGTAATCCAGCCTTTTTCTACTGCCGCCAATAAAGAATCTTGTTGCGATTTGCTAAATCTATGAATTTCATCTATAAATAAAATCGGATTTTTTGCAGTGAATAATCCGCCACTTTGTTTTGCTTTTTCAATTACATCACGAATATCTTTTACGCCAGAATTGATAGCACTCAATATATAAAACGGGCGTTTTGATTCTTGTGCAATAATTTGTGCTAAAGTTGTTTTTCCAGTTCCGGGGGGTCCCCATAAAATTAAAGATGGAATAATTCCTTTCACAATTTGCTGTGTTAGTGAACCTTCTGGCCCAACAAGGTGAAGCTGACTAATATAGTCTTCCAATTTTTTTGGGCGAATTCTTTCTGCTAAAGGTGCTTCCATTTTTTCTAAAAAATATTTCTCTATATTTATATACAAATTTAATTATA
>CAIJXW010000098.1 GCA_903824755.1 uncultured Bacteroidota bacterium
CAAAAGGAATTCCTAGATTGAATTGAAGCACATTTCTTTTATTAATTACATTATCCAAAAACATCGTGCCATTGAGAGTCAGTCCTTTAGAGCCGATGATTTCTTTTTCAAAATCTAATTCATCTTTATAGGTGTCATTTCCCAAATGATAAATAGGTAAAATACTCGGAGTCAATTTGAATTTTTGATGAATCGATATCGGATAGGAAACACGAACTAATAAATCCCCGTTTCGCTTAAAACTATTCGTGGATTGAAACAAATTTAAATCAGAATTTAAAGGATAATTGTTGGACAAAAAGGCATTGTTATTTTGAAGAAGAGGTTGTTGAATTGCAGCTGCAATTTGGACATTATTTATTTCATAGCCTATACCGAATAAAACATCTAAAGTCCCTAAACTAGATTGATAATCCATCGGTAAAGGTAAATTATTAGATGTCCTGCCTGAATTTGATAGCGGAATTTTGGTTCCCAAAGTAAATTTCAGTTTTTCCATAACCCTATAATTAGTCGCAATAAAAATATCCGACAAACCAAAAACAGATATGCCATTTCCATTTTGACCCAGTGTTGTGAGTCGAAGATCGACACCAAGTTTAGGATTCACCTGTCTATTGTATTCAAAATAACTACCAAAAACATCTATTGAGTTGTCTGCACTTCCATAAAAAGCACCTGTTTTTAATTGATTTTTATACGAAATTATACTATCATTGCTATTCGGTTTAAAACTGCTAATAGTACAAAATCCTGCATCACTACAACCCTGACCAAAAACAAAAGAGGTAAAAAAAAGCATAAGACACTGAAAAATAAGATTTGATTTTTTCATTTTGTTTAAAATTAAGGTGTTTATTTATTTTTGTTTAGTAAAAAAAGTAAATCAATTATCTATTTTCGTATCAATTTTACTAGCTCTTTGATTTTGCCAACTTTTATCCAATATATTCCCGTTGGAAAATCGCTTAAATTAATTTCATTTGATTCTTTTAGTATTTTTTCGGAGGATAATAGTTTTCCATTACTATCAATTATAGAATAGGTTAATCCAATAAATTGAGGCTCAACAACTATGTTTGAAATTCCGGAAGAAGGATTTGGAGACACTCGAAAACGCTCTTTATCATGTTGAACTAGGTCAAGTGAAGAAACTTCAATAGTTTGAAATGTAGTGTTTTGCATCGAACATTTAGTAGCTATAAGACTAACTGTATAAGTCCCAGGAACGGAATAAGTATGCGAAGGATTTGCTTCAATCGAGGTTGTTCCATCTCCAAAATCCCATAAATAGGAAGTAGAATATTGAGAAGTATTAGAAAAAGCAAAAACACCATTCCCAGAATTAGAATATAAAAAACTAGCAAATGGATCATAAGTCCCTACTTTCCAATTAATTAAATCATCATAAACAACCGTTTTGGTTGCTTGTCTAATCGTATTTGCCACCGATTGTGAAAGAGAGGCGTCAAAGGTAATAAGAGTAGGATCTTTTCTAAAAAATATACTATAAAAACTACACGCAGCTGCATAAGTTCCTGCCTCCGATGGGTGGCTCTCGTCAGATTGGTACAATTCAATATCTGGAAAATTGGTTCTTAAATATTTCCAAACGGCTCCAACAGGCGAAACAACAGCATTGTTAGTAGTAGTCATGGTCATATATCTTTGTCGCAATAAATTGTCCATTCCTTCATAAGTGCAAACAGGTGGCCAAGTTTGACAATTTGATGCGTCTCCATTTTTTCTTCCCCAAGTCATATAAAAAACGGTTTCCGCACACGGATTTTGGGTATTTATTAAATTATCAAGAAAAGTTGCATGCGGATAGACGCTTTGAGCTACTTGAGCATCAGGAAAGGAGGGCAACTGACTTTGCTCTTGTAAAACCACATAATCCCAATTTCCAGAACCGATTTTTGAAATTGAAGCACTATTTGTAGTATGGCCTTGAAACGTATATCCTCCAGGAGTATTGCTGTCAAAAGTTAGAACATCTCCCACAGACATAGCCATGTTTGCAGTCATTTGCGGTAAATCGTTCACATAAGTATAACTATTTCCAAGAAATAAAGCATTTTTAGTGATACTCTGACCAAAGGCCGACAAACAAAACAAAACATTTAGAAATATAATTTTATTTTTCATATAATTTTTTTCAGCTTTTAATAGTCATAAAATAGTCGCTTTTCTGATAGAAGTAAACGGTTACAATATCACACATTTTTTTTAAAAAAGTAAATATTTTTTCTATAAAAATACCCAAACTTTTATAATATAGTTTGG
>CAIJXW010000099.1 GCA_903824755.1 uncultured Bacteroidota bacterium
AATCAATGGAATCTTGCAACAGGATTTAAAGCGACTTTAATTATTGTGAAAGAATAAATTTGGACTATTTTTCAAATTTTTTGAGTGCTTCCAAATAATTTTCTTCCACCGCATCCCAATTAATTATTTTGAAAAATACATCAATATAATTTTTCTTTTTATTCTGATATTGAAGGTAATAGGCATGTTCCCAAACATCTAATGCCAAAATTGGTGTTCCAGGAACCGAAGCTCTTGGCATCAAAGGATTGTCTTGATTTGGAGTTGTCGTTATTTGTAATTTACCATTTGCATCAACAATTAACCAAACCCAACCCGATCCAAACAGATTATTTCCAGCATTTTTGAATTCGTTTTTAAATGCGGCAAATGAGCCAAAATCTTTTGAAATTGCTACCGCCAAAGTGTCTTTTGGTTGTCCGCTAGATTTGGGTTCGATACATTTAAAATACAAACTATGGTTATAAAATCCACCGGCATTATTTCTTAAATTAACGCTATCTGAAACGCATTTCGCCAACAGTTCTTCAATCGATAAATCTTCCAAATCCTTTCCCGCAACTAATTTGTTCAAACTATTAGTGTAAGCCAAATAATGCTTTGAATAGTGGGTTTCCAATGTCATTGCATCAATGTTTGGAATTAATGCTTGATAGGAAAAGGGAATTTTTGTCATTTCAAATGCGCCATCGTTGGCACTAACATCATCTGGATTTCCGATGGTAATTTTGTCGTCGGCTGCTGGAAGTGGCACTTCAACTACCTCGGTTAGTTTTTTGTTATGACATGAAAATAGTGCAAAAATAACAAGCAAATAAATTGAAAATAGTTTTAACTTCATCCTGTTATTTTTTTTGTAAGGAATTTATGGATTCTATATATAATTCTTTGGCTTCATCAATAGATAAATGACTGATTTGTAACCACGCATTTGTTTTGAAAGCATTTCGTAAGTCGAAATTAGTATCTTTTGTATCGTCTAAATTTCCAAAGGTTGCTTGTTTGTAAAAGGCATAAAGACGCAATTGAACATCCTGTGGCAATGATGATTGCGACATTTTGGAGGCAGTTTCTACCGCTTTTTCAAATCGAATATCTAAATCCCTTTTTTTCATTATTATTTAATAGCAATAATGGTTTTTCCTCCAATTGCTTTATCATTCAATTTTACGTTTACAACCGTTCCGATTGGTAAAAATAAGTCAACTCGAGAACCAAATTTGATAAAACCAGCATCGGTCCCTTGAACGACTTGCATTCCTTCTTTGGCGTAATTTACAATTCGTCTTGCCAAAGCTCCAGCAATTTGACGGTATAATATTTCTCCAAAAACAGAATTTTCCACTACAATTGTGGTGCGCTCATTTTCTTCACTCGCTTTTGGATGCCAAGCAACAAGAAATTTCCCTGGATGGTATTTGCTAAATTTTACTTTTCCATTTACAGGATATCTAGTCACATGAACATTGATTGGCGACATGAATATCGAAACTTGCAAGCGTTTTTCTTTAAAATATTCGCCTTCAAAAACTTCTTCAATCACCACCACTTTTCCGTCCACGGGCGCAATAATATGATTGTCGTTTATGACAACATTTCGCTCTGGATTTCTGAAAAACTGGAGTATCATTATCAAAAAGAACAACACGATTATCTCGATTGCTTTTTGTAGCCAAAATAGGGTTACAAAATGATCCGTTAGTAATAAAAACACAACCGTTAATGTGGTTGCTATTAAAATGATTTTTCCGCCTTCTTTATGAAACATAGTATAAAATTTGATAAAATGAATAAACAATTGGTGCTGCAAATATAATACTATCTAGCCGATCTAACACACCACCATGACCAGGCATAATTTTTCCGCTGTCTTTTACTCCAGCAATACGTTTAAATTTGGACTCAATTAAATCGCCAATAGTCCCGAAAATACTTACTATTAGGGCGATAATTATCCAAATAAAGGTATTAACTTCTTTTATTTGTATGTAATATTTGGCAATTATATAACTCGCTAAAACCGTAAAAATAATCCCGCCGATAAAACCTTCAATGGTTTTTTTTGGTGAAATTTTCTCTAATAATTTATGTTTTCCAATTGATTTTCCCACGATATAAGCAAAAGTATCATTGGTCCAAATCAAAATAAAAATACTAATAATTATTTTAGGATTGTATTTGTTTTGTTCGCCAATTGGAATTTTTGTAATGAAAATAAATGGCAAAATAATATAGCCAAAAAGGT
>CAIJXW010000100.1 GCA_903824755.1 uncultured Bacteroidota bacterium
GAAATCCTTTTGAGATTATAAAAAAAGATTTTGGTCTAGCTGAAAAAGAGGTGCTAGAAATAATGAAAAAAAAGTTAACTGCCGATAAGTTTGAAATTTGGAAAAAGAAAGCTAATGCTGGAAAACCAAAGCCAAAACCTATCAAGATTGATGATTTTGACGAAGATTTAGACGGAAAATATTATATGAAAAATAAAATAGATTAGCATAAAAACTCCTGACTTTCAGGAGTTTTTAGTTTAAGGAATACTTCGTCACGACAATTAAAAATAGTCGACATTAAATTATAGTATAAATCGCTAAATTTTCCTTTATTTTGTCAAAAATAAAAAACATGAAAAAATCAATTTTAGGTTTTATTTCATTTGCATTAATTTTTGCTTGTGGAGAAAAAAAATCAAATCATAATCTAGAAATTACAGGCACAATCAAAGGGCTAAAAAAAGGAACTTTATATATTCAACATATTGTTGACACATCAGTTATCACAATTGACACCCTAATAATTGATGGGAATTCTAGTTTCAGTAGTTCATTTGATTTGAAATCTCCCGAAATGCTTTACCTATATCTAGATAGAGGGACGAGCAATACGATAGATAATCGTTTGCAGTTTTTTGCCGAGCCTGGAAAGATAAATGTGGATACTGATTTGGATTTATTTTATGCAAATGCTAAAATAACAGGTTCTAAAAATCAAGAATTATATGAAACATATAAGAAAATAGTATCTCGATTTAATGAAGAACAGTTAGATTTGACAGAAGCTCGTTTTAATGCTATTAAATCCAAAAATGAAAAAGCTATTGCTGAAAATGATGCAAAAAATGATGCAATAGTTAAACGAAAATATTTATATGCTATCAATTTTGCTGTAACCAATAAAAACTATGAGGTTGCTCCATATATTGCACTTTCGGAGATTAATAATGCCACGGTTCGGTATTTGGATACCATAAATAATAGTCTTTCAAAAAAAGTATCCCAATCTAAATATGGTATATTGCTAAAAAATTATATTGCCGAGAGGAAAAAAACAGAATAATATTTTGATATAAATACAAAAAACCATCACAATAGTGATGGTTTTTTTTGGAGCCGGCGGAGGGACTCGAACCCACGACCTGCTGATTACAAATCAGCTGCTCTAGCCAACTGAGCTACGCTGGCAGCGTTAACGGGTGCAAATATAATTTTGATTTTTAGAAAACCAAAACATTTAGGCACTTATTTATTACTTTTTTTAACTATAATTCGTTGATTTTAGCAACCAGTTGATTTGCAGCTTGTTCTAAATCAATATTAATTTGTTTGAAATGTGCTTTTTTGTTTTCAACATTTTTTGCATTGACTTTTGCAATCAAAGAATCAAATGTTCCAATTGCTTCATCAATCAAAGCGTTTGTAGCTTCGGTTGGTTTTCCTGTAGTTGACATCTCAAACAAGTAAACTGCTTCTATAATATCACCCAAAACGAAATTGATATCTTTCTTTAAATTCTTAACGTTTGCCATTTTATTTAATTTTAATTTGCGAATGCAAAAGTACACATAATCTTTCTATTCCTAGCTATGAAATATAAATTTCTAAAAGCGAGGCATTTCCTCTAATTTTATATTGATTGAAAAAAGCGGGAATCAATAACGTATCGCCTTTTTTAAATTGAAAAACTTGTTCTTGCTGTTGAATTTCGAAAGCACCTTCTGTACACATATATACTGTAAATGAAGAGCCTTCTTTTTCTACTGAAATTTCTCCTGAAATAGGCAAAAAATTAGTAGTAAAATACGGACAATTTACGATTTCATTTGGGGTATTAGTGAGTGCAGAATATTCTTTTTTAGCATTACTTTTATTATAATTTATTGCTTCTAAAGCTAATTCTGTATGCAATTCTCTTTTGTTTCCCATGGCATCTTTTCTATCAAAATCATATATTCGATAAGTAATGTCAGAAGTTTGTTGAATTTCGGCAATCAAATTTCCAGCCCCAATAGCATGAATTATTCCTGTTTCCAAAAAATAAACATCGCCTTTTTGAACTTTTTCAGTTTTCAGAATATCATTTAATGTGTTGTTTTTTAGGTGTTCCAAATAGTCTTTTGCATTTGAATCTTCTTTGAAACCAATAATTAATTCCGCATTATTATCTGCCTGAAGAACATACCACATTTCAGTTTTTCCAAAAGAATTATGACGTTTTTTTGCTAATAAATCATTAGGGTGAACCTGAATTGACA
>CAIJXW010000101.1 GCA_903824755.1 uncultured Bacteroidota bacterium
AGTTCATAAATTAAAATTAACTAGCTATGCGTAAATTTTACAATCTATTTAGTAACCTATTAACTAAAGGTACTAAAAATCAAAATGAAAAAGCAAACAAAGCATCTAATAACATGGGAACCTTTGTTAGCTTTATTGCTGTAATCATGCTTACAATTCTTGGCAGCATGTCTATTCAAGCACAATCAGTTTTAATAGATCCAGCAGGTGATGGAGGTTTCGAAACCGGAACTACCCTTACTGCTAATGGTTGGACTGCTGTTAATAATGCCACAAATGCATGGAATGTAGGAACGGCTACATTTAGTGCTGGGACTAAGAGTGCTTATATATCTAGTTCGGGAGGAACTGTATATTCCTATGGAAATACAACGTCAGCGGTAAGTCATTTTTATCGTGACATCACAGTTCCAGCTGGTCAATCAGCAATAACACTTTCTTTTAAACTAAAAGGAGATGGTGATGTTGCGGGGGGTATCTATTATGATAAATTGATGGTTTATACTGCACCAACAACTTTTACACCAGTTACTTCGAGTCCTGTAAGTTCTGGCACAACACTAACTGATGCGACATTAGCTTATGCACAAGCAGCAAATTATGGTTCTGCATATAACTCAATAACTGTTGTATTACCAGCTAGTTTAGCTGGAACAACTTTTCGATTAATATTCACATGGCATAATGATTCTTCACTGGGGACAGTTCCTTCGTCTGTTGATGAGATTTCACTTATTTCGACTGTCCCAAGTCCATCAATATGTCCTACTTTAACTCCATTAACTGGTGCTACAGGTGCTTCTAGTTCAACCGTATTGAGTTGGTCAAATGCTGGTGGAGCTCCTGCTCCAACATATAATGTATTTTTTAGCTCCAATCCTGCATTGGTTACAGTAATGGATTCCAGCGTTAGAGTTTTAACCGCAACTTCAAATACAACTTATTCTCCAGCATTAGTTCCTGGAACTACCTATTATTGGATGGTGGTTCCAATCAATCCTTCTGGAGCGCCGACATCATGTACCGTAAATTCATTTACGGTTGCTTTGCCTTCTACTTATACTGCTACTGCAACTGGAGGTTTATGGTCTTCTGCCGCTACTTGGGTTGGAGGTTTTGTTCCTGTTGCAGGAAATGACGTTACAATTCCTTCGGGTTCTGTAGTTACAGTTGATCAAGCAGTAACACTTAGAAATATTGATGTAAGTGGAATTATGCAATGGTCTGGAACTAGTGCCTTAACATTAACAGGAAGTTTGACTGTAAATTCAGGCGGTAGTTTCTTGCCATATTCAACATCACTTACTGGAGCAACATTAAACATAGCTGGTAATTTTACCAATAATGGATATGCCAATCTTGCTGCGGCCTCAACTATTCTGAATTTTAATGGTACAGGTTCTACCTTATCAGGAACTGGAGTATTTGAAGGAGACGGAACAAGAGGAATCATCAGAGCATTATACAGTACTAGTGGTGCAAACACAATTAGTACTACTCAAGACTTAACAGTTTCTTCAGAAATTAGAACATTAGCGGGGTCATTAGCTACAAATGGTAAACTAAAATTAGACAACACCGCTCAAGTTTATGGACAATCAATTAATTTGAAAGTAGCAAATGTTGCTGTAACTAATATGGGCTCTTTATATGGAACTGCCCCAGTTGTTTTCGGAACTGCGGTAACCCAATGGAGTAGTGTTACAGGAACTGTTGGAACTCGATATGTTTCGGGTAACAATGTATATGTTTGTACTGGTGCCAATATTGGAGCAACTGCACCTACGCATACTGGAACAACAGTAGTAGATAATTTATTATGGATTGGAAACGTTGGAACGTTAGGGAATCCATTTATCACTTCAGCTTTAACAGTAGGAACACAATATTTTTATGGAGGTAATTTATATACCGCTGTAGATATAACTGCTGCAGGAACAACTCCTCCAACACATATAACTGGTATTGTAGGTAGTTTTCTTTATGTAGGGACTCCAGCAACAGCAACAGTAAATTATGACGCTACAACTCAAACAGTACGTAGTCTAAATTTGACTAGTGCAGGTGTTGGATATAGCTCAGCTCCTTCAGTTACTTTCAGTATTGGAGCAGTTGGAGATCTAGGGTCTGGAGCAGCTGCTACCTCGGTTTATATTCAAAAAATTGACGGACCAGCAAATAGTGCTGTATTGAAAGACCCAGCAGCTTCGGTTACTGGAGGTCTTACAATAAATAATAATCAAGCGGCTTCTTCATTTTCTGGAGTTGGTAATATCTCTGCTGGAAATGGAGGGGTAAATTATACCGTTCCACCTACAGTAGGATTTGCTGGGCCAACAGCAATAAATTTAGTAACTAGTTCAGGCTCCGCATACGCTAGTGCTCCAACAGTAACTGTTACTGGAGGAACATTGATTTCTGGAACTGGATTGGGTTCCGCTAACTTTACGGTAGTAATTGCACAAGGAAAAGTAGTTTCTACTTACTTAAATGCTAGTACAACTGCTGTATATTCCGTTCCGCCAACATTGGCATTTTCATCTGGAACGGCAACATTAGCATTCCCTGCGGGTTGTTGGCCAACAGCTACTGCTTCGATAGGAACTAATGGACAAATAACAAACTTTACGATTACTAATCCTGGTTTTGGATATGTAACTGCTCCAACAGTAGGAGTAGGAACAACTACTGCAACTGCTGCGGGTGGTACTTTTAAGACAGTTGCCTCAACTTTTGCTGCAAGATTAGCGTTATATAACTTAACTATAGGTCAAGGTACGGTATCAACAGTAGTAAATAATGAAGGTTTTGAAATCCCTACCAATAGAAAAATAAATGCATTAACAATGAACGGTCCAAAAGGATCTGTTTTCACAAGTGATTTGAGATTGTTTGCTGCATCAAGTGCTATTACCTTAACCTCTGGTGTTGTAGATTTAGGTTCTAACACCTTATTCTTTGAACACCCAGCTTATGCAGGTGTTACTGGATCACTTACTTCTAGTGTTAATGGAAAAATGCAATTGAATACACCGGGAGGTTCGCTAACAAGAACTTTCCCATTCAATGGACCTGTTGCTGTAGCTACTGGTACAGGATCTAACGCAACAACTGGTTCAACAGTTACTTCACTTACTGCAAGTATTACTGCGGCTCCAACGGGTATCGTAAATACGCTAGGAACAACACCAACTGGTGCAAGGTCATTTAGAATTCAAACTAATGCAGGTGCTGTATATGGTACAGCTCCAACAGTACAGTTGAACTATATTCCTAATGATGCAATTACATCTGATGCACCATCTTTATTTGTTGCTCAATCTGCTGCTACTACCGGTGCTTGGACAATTAGAAGTGCAACATCTGGAACCGTAGGTGCTTTGTTGCCAACATCTGGATTAAGAACTACCGCAACAACGGGATCAGGGCCTATTGTTCCAACGGGAGATGATTATTTTGCGTGGGTATCAACTTTGACAACGGCTTACCAATCTGCTCAAACCGGAGATTGGAGTGCCACTTCTACATGGGTAGGAGGAGTTATTCCGCCAACTGGTGCATGTGCTGATGTTTATATTAATAACGGACACAATGTTACTGTTTCAACTACAGGAAATTTCTCTAAAAATTTAATTATTAATACAGGTGGTACATTAACTATTGCTTCGGGAGATTTGACAGTAGGTTGTACAAATAATAATAATATATTTAATAATTACGGTACCTTAACTGTTACTGGAGGAACATTAAACGTTAATGGTAATACTAATCATGTTTTAGGTTCTTATTTCAATCAATCTGGCGGAAACATCAACAGTGATGGTAATGCCGCTGGTGTTACTGCAAATAGCGTAGCATCTTTAACACATATTGTTTTAATAGCTACTTCAAACTTGAGTTTAACGGGTGGTATGCTAACTATTGTCGATCCTCATGCAGCTTCTAGTACAACAAGTTATTCGTTTTCTTATAATGGTCCTGCTGCAGTAGATAATACTGTTGGTTGGAGCTTGCGTTTTGGAAACGGAACTTCTACTGACGCTGGGGGAACGACTGCTACATCTGGGGCAGGTGGTTTTATCTGGCATAATAGTGCTGTTGCAGCAAATAAGATGTATTTTGATAATATAATAATTAATGGTGGAATCGGAACAAACAGAAATGTTTATAACGCTTCAACAACAATAGGAGTTAAAGACCTTACAATCAATGCGAATAGCGAATTTTGTATGGCTACATCTGGTATAAGTATTTCAGGAAACTTTACAAATAATGGAATTTTTACTCATACTGCTGCAACTTTAAGTTTTCAAGATTTTAAGAGTAATACTGCTTCAGCCTCTACTAATGCTCAAGTTATTTCAGGAACAGGACTATTTAGAACTTCAAAAACACTATACAATTCTACAGCTGGTGCTACCTCTGTGGGTAATACAGTTACAGTTGTTTCGACTACTAGTTTAGCAGTTGGTCAATTTGTAATTGTTACTGCTGGTGTGGGTGCTTTTGCTCCTGGAACGTATGTAACAAGTATTGTAAATTCTACTTCATTCACGACTAACGTAGCTCCAACAACTGATTTATCTGGAGGAGCTTCTATAGTATCAGCATTTGAAGCTAATTTAAGAAGTGTAACATTCAACAATTCAAATGCTACAGGAATAACTATTAATGTACCGCTTTTTGTTTCTGGTACTTTAACAATGACTTCAGGTATTATTAATACTTCTTCGTCAAGTTTACTAACATTAGGAACATTAAATGCTGCGGGAACATTAAGTCCTTCTTCTTTAATTACAGCAGGTACGGCGAGTGCAACTAATATGATTAGAGGGCCATTTGCAAGAACCTTTGCAATAAATAGAACCGCCACAGGAACATACGATACAACTACTTTATTTCCAGTAGGAAAAGGAAGTCTTTATTTGCCAATGTGGATAGATCCTACAACGGCAGCTACTGGAATTGCAGGCGTTACTATGTCAACTGAAGCTCTTACTGCAAACGGAGGATCTTCTGGTGCTGGAGTTTCTAACTTATCAGCGAATAACTGGAATACAAAAGCTGCTTACGGATCTGCAAACTTGACCTCTGCAAGAATTCAAGTTTCAGATGCAAGTACAATTTTACCTTCTTCAACTTTCAAATTAGTGCAATCTGCAACAGAAACAGGTGCTTTTGAAGGTGCGCTTGGCGGATCTTCAATTACATCAACAAATATTGCTGTTGGCACAAATGTTGTTGCTCAATCTAACTTGACTTCATTGTCAGGATTAACTGGAACTCCAATGTATTATGCGTATGCTAATTTAATTTCTTGTGTGGCTCCAGTTGATCAAGCTACTCTTGCTGTAAATTCAAATGTTACCAATACGACTTTTACGGGTAGTTATACTGCTGCAACTAGTGCACCAACAGGTTACCTTGTTGTTCGTTATGCTTCTGGTGCTACTGCAACTGCACCAAGTGACTTCTCATTATATGCTTCAGGTGCTGCTTTAGGGACAGGAACTGTAGTATATTTTGGTACTGCTACAACATTTAATGTTACTGGTTTAGCTCCTAGCACTACTTATGATTATTATGTTTATAGTTATAACAACTCAGGTTGTGCTGGTCCGGCATACAATACTACATCTCCTTTATATGGAACAGTAACTACTTGTGCTGCTGCAACAGGTCCAGCTTCGGCACTTGTTTATTCTGGTGCTACACCAACAGGCTTTACAGCCGCTTGGACTGCATCTGCTACAACTGGTGTTACCTATTCAATTGATGTGGCTACAAATAATACATTTACTACTTTTGTTCCAGGTTATCAAGGATATGATGCAGGAACTGCTCTTACAACAACAGTTTCTGGATTATCTGCTGCAACTGTTTACTATGTTAGAGTTCGTGCATTATTAGGAGGGTCTTGTCCTAGTGCCAATACCGCTACAATGACGGTTACTACTCCATGTAATGCTGTTTCAATTCCATATACTGAAGGATTTGAAAGTATCACTGCAGCAAATACCTTGCCTGCTTGTATGACTGTAAGTCCTGCTATTGGAGGTAAAACGAGAACTTATATTGCAACACAATCTAATGCTGCATTAATTGCAAGAACGGGTACAAAATTTGGAGCAGTTTACTGGTCTCCATCTGCAACAACTGGATATTTTTTCTCTGCTCCGCTTCAATTAACAGGAGGTGTGAGTTATACCGCAAAAGTGTTCTATAAAACAGATGGTGTTGCTTGGACTACCGCTGCACTTTCATGGGGTGCAGACGCAACAGCTGCTGCAATGACTACAACTATTGCTTCTGTTGGAGATGCATCTGAAACTTCTTATACTGAACTTTCTGGGGCATTTACGCCTACTGTGTCTGGAGTATATTATGTAGCTTTTAGTGGTTATAACGCAACTACTTCACCAAATTATATTGCATTTGATGATTTTTCAGTAACGTTAACACCTACGTGTTTTGCGCCAAATGCAATTACAGCAACTGCAATAACAAATAATAGTGCCACTATTGGTTGGTCAGCTCCAGCTCAAGGTACTCCTGTTTCATATGACTATGAAGTTCGAACTTCTGGAACTCCAGGAAGTGGTGCAACAGGTTTAGTGGCTAGTGCTACTTTAGCTTCGACTGTTTTGACAGCGAATCTTTCTGGTTTGACAGCTCAAACAACTTATTCAGTTTATGTTCGTACTTTCTGTGGTGGAACTGATTATAGTGCATGGAGTGATGCCAGTAATTTTGCAACTTTATGCGATGCAATAGCAACTTTCACATTTACAGAATCCTTTGACCTAACGAGTTCTACTTTAGGTTGTTGGGGAATTTCCTCAGCGGGTACGGCAAATTGGGGTATTAATACTGCAGATGCAGCTCATGGTGCTTCGGCTCCTTCTAGTTCTACCTATTTTGCATATCTAGATGTGTATAATGCAATTTCATCAGGAAATACCTATAATTTGTTTACTCCTACCTTTACATTAAACACCACACCAAAAGAGTTTACTTATAATTACTTTTTAGGGTCAGGTGGATATAACGGATCAAATCCAAGTGTTCCTTCAACAGATTTTTCTTATAATCCTTATCCGTTAGAAGTATTAGTGAGCGTTAATGGAGGTGCCTATACTAGTATTTATCAACATTCAAGTTTAAATACAACTTTTGCTACTTCTTCTACCTCACCTTGGCAAACAAATACAATTGATTTGACACCTTATATGGGTCAAAATGTTCAATTTAAATTCCAATCTAATTCTAATTATGGATCAGGTACTTGTAACCAAGGTTTAGATCAAGTTAAAGTTAGAAATATCCCTCCAGTAATTACATCGTTTACACCAAATGCTGTATGTGATGGAGCGAATACTCCTGTGGTTATTACGGGTACAGCATTTAGTGGTGCAACTGCAGTTAGCCTAAACGGTGTTGCTGCAACTTCATTCACTGTGGATAGTGCTACTCAAATTACGGCTGTTTTCCCTGCTTTGGCAACAACAGGAACGATTTCAATTACAACTCCTGGAGATACTGGAACAAGTGCAACTTCGTTAACAGTAAATCCTTATCCTGTAGTTCCAGCTATTGCTGGTGGAAACGAATTATGTTTGCCAAACACGTTGACATTAACAAACACTACAACAGGTGGGGTATGGTCAACATTAGATACTAATATTGCTACAATTGACGCTACGTCTGGGGTAGTAACAGGAGTATCTGCTGGTTCGGCAACTATTAAATATACAAAAACTACAAATGCATGTTCTACTGATGTAAGTACTTCAGTAACGGTTAACGCTCCTCCAGCAATTGTTTCTTATACAACTTCGCAAACAATTCTTTTTGGAACAAATACTACATTTTCAGTTAGTGCAACTGGAACTGGATTAACCTATGCTTGGCAAGTTAGTACAGATGCTGGAGCTACATATTCTCCAGTTGTTGACAATTCACTTTATGGTGGTGCATCAACGAGTACGTTAACAATGACAGCTGTGAATATTTCTAATAATGGAAATTTATATAAATGTATTGTATCGGGTGTTGGGTCATGTACTCCTCCCGCAGTATCTACTGCAGCTTTACTAATTGTTGGTGATACAGGAATTTCTACACATCCTCAACCAGTTTCGCTTTGTAGTACAGGTACAGGAACAACTACATTCTCTGTTACAGGTGCAGGTTCAATAGTTTCCTATAACTGGCAAATTTCTTCAGGAGGTGCTTATACCACTATTGCAAATGGAACAGTTGGAAACTTAACATTCTCTGATGCAACTACTGCAACCTTGACGGTTTCTGGTATTCTTCCAACAGACAATGGATTATTGTTTAGAGCGATTGTTAATGGAACTACAATTAATGCTACTTCAAATAGTGCTTTACTAACGGTGAATACTCAACCAGTAGTTGCTACAAGTCCAACAGATCAGACAGTTTGTTATTCTGGTGGAACAGCAAACTTTACAGGTTCGTTCACAGGAACAGTATCAGGATATAATTGGCTTTATTCTACTGATGGTCTATCTTGGGCAAGTGTTGCTAACGGTACTCCAGCTGGTGTAACTTATACAGGTGCAGCCACAGCTTCATTATCAGTAACAAATTCAATCACTACTCCTGTTGCAGTTTATTATTATAAAGTAGAAGCTATTGCGGCAACATCTTGTTCTAATGTATCTTCTCAATCTGCACAGTTGTTAATTAATAATCCAACTATTACGGTTCAACCTGCTAATAGTTCTGCAACTGCAGGTGCAACAGGTACAATATCTGTTACTGCTACAGCAGTATCGCCTACGTATCAGTGGCAATATTCTTCTACTTTAGGAGGGACTTATGCTAATATTGTAGATGGTATTCCTGGAATTATTTCATATACAGGTACTACAACATCAACGTTGTCAGTAATCGTTTCACAATCTGCGGCAGCAGGTAACTCTAACTATTATAGAGTAATTATTACTTCTAATGGTTGTTCGGTTACTTCTACACCTTCTCAATTTTCTATATTTGTTTACTGTACTCCTGCACCAACTAGTGTTGATGGGACTGGTATTACAAATGTAACTGTTGGCTCTATCAATAACACAACAGTTGCAGAAACAGGTAATTATGGTGACTATACAAGTATGTCAACTGATGTCATTCAAGGCTCTGCAGTACCATTTAGTGTTCAGTTCAGTACTGGATACGATTATTTAACCAAAATTTGGATAGATTTTAATAAAGATGGTGATTTTACTGATTCTGGTGAAGAGGTTTATTCAGGTGGTAACCCAGATGAATCAAACCCTCCAATTCCATCTGCATTGACAGGTTCGTTAACTATCCCGCTTTCAGCTCCACTTGGAACAACAAGAATGAGAATAGGTGGAACCGATTCAGGCCCTACAACTCCTTGTTATAATTCTTTTTATGGTAGTTATGAAGATTATTCTGTAAATATCTTGCAAGCTCCACCATGTACTGGTGCTCCAATTGCAGGTGTTATTGCTTCTACCACTCCTGTGTTATGTTATACTGGAACTTCAACTTTGACGCTTTCAGGATATACTAATGATGTGACTGGAGTTAATATTCAGTGGGAAAAAACAACTGATGGTTTGGTTTGGACACCTATTGCAGGTGCTAATACCGCAGAACTTTCTACAGGAACTATCACGCAAGAAACAGTTTATCGTGCCGTGCTTACTTGTGTGAATGGAAATGTTTCTTCAACCACTGATCCATTTACTGTTTCAGTATTCTCACCTTCAGTAGTATCTGTTGTTAATGGAAATCGTTGTGGAACAGGAACTGTATCTCTAAGTGCAGTTATGGCGAATGCCGACACAATGAATTGGTATACTGCTCCTACTGGTGGTACAGCTATTGGGACTGGGTCTTCATTTGTGACTCCTTCTATTAGTGCTACAACTACTTATTATGTAGAAGCAAAAAATAACATTTGTTCATCTGTTAGAACTGCGGTAGTGGCAAACGTTGCTACTCCTCCAGCATTGACTTTGTCATCAAATGCTGCTACTATTTGTGAGTCACTATCAACTGATTTAATCACAATTGATTCTGGATTAAATGATTATGACACGTTTGATCTAACACCAAGTGATTATACTGGAGATCCCTATTCAGGATTTAATTTAAATCCAGCAATTACTACAACTTATACACTAACATCACAATCATTTAGTGGATTGAATTGTGCTAACACAGCTTCGTTTACAGTAACTGTAAATCCAAGACCTACTGTTATTTCTATCTCGCCTTCACCAGCATCTATTTGTGTGAACACAATCACACCATTAGTAACTTCTGGAGGAACAGTAGTAACGAATCCATTAGTAACCACTATGGATGTATTGCCATCTAACTTTACAGTTTCTGGAACTAATGCAACTGCAACTTTGAATACTACTTATTATTCACAAGGTACAGGTTCAGTATATCTTAATACAACAGGCACTTCTGCAAGATATCAAATGAACTCAAATATTGATTTATCGGGTGCTCAATCAGCCACTTTGACGTTCTCACATATTGCAGCTATGGAAGGTGATTTTTCTTCATTTGATTATGGTTATGTTTTATATTCTATTGATGGTGGATTAAACTGGATTAATCTCACACCTGCAAATTATGTAGGTACTGCTGCAACTAGTGTATTTGATAATTCAGCTACTACTCCTAGAGCAAGATTCTCTACTTTGAGTTATCCTGATTGGACAACTCAGTTCACATTAGATACAGATACACCAGGAACAGGTCCTGCTACTTCTTTATGGAAAACAGAGACTTTCAATATTCCTGCAAGTGCTTTGAATAGTAATCAGTTTAGAATTCAATTTAGATATTCTCTTGATTCTAGTGTTAATTATTATGGTTGGTTGATTGATGATGTAAAAATTAATAAAGTTTCAACAGCATCTATGGTATGGTCACCAACTACTAATCTTTACTCTGATGCAACTGCAACTACTGCTTATGCAAGTCAAAGTGCTGGAACTGTCTATACTAATTCTAGTTCACCAACTACGAATACATATACTACAACAGCAACATCTGGTGCAGGTTGTAAAAGAACTCAAACTGTTGACGTAACTGTTAATCCAGACACTACATTGACGTGGACTTCTGGAAGTGCTACTCCAACAACATGTATTAATAATGCTATAACAGACATTGTTTATGCAGTTGGAAATGGAACAGCTGTTGCTACGGGTCTTCCTGCAGGAGTAACTGGAACATCAGATTCTTCAGGAGTCTTTACTATTAGTGGTACACCAACTGTTTCAGGTTCATTCCCTTTCACAGTTTCGGCTACTGGACTTTGTTTACCTGCTACTTCATTAACAGGAACAATTACTGTAAACCCTGATACAACATTATCACTAACTACTGGTGGAGCTTCACAAACTGTTTGTGTAAACAATCCAATAGTAAGTAATGTTTATGCTGTTACAGACGCAACTGCAGTTTCTGCAACTGGTCTTCCAGCAGGATTAACCGAAAGTTTTGTTAATGGCGTTTATACTTTCAGTGGGACACCAACTGTTGCTGGGGAATATAACTATACAGTTACCACATCAGGTTCATGTGTGCAACAATCATTATCTGGAACTATTACAGTAAAACCAGATACTACTATTGCATTAACATCTGCAAGTACTACTTCTGCACAAACAATTTGTGAGAACAATGCGATTGCTAATATTGTTTATTCATTAGGAAATGGTACAGGAGCGACTGCTTCAAATCTTCCTACTGGAGTTACTGGAAATTATGCTAATGGAGTTTATACTATTAGTGGAACACCATCGGCTCCTGGCACATACAATTATACAGTTACTACTCTTGGAGCTTGTGTTCAAGCTACTAGTACTGGAACTATAATTGTAAATCCAACAACAACTTTAGCATATACTTCTGGAAGTACTACACAAACATTATGTATAAACACTCCAATTTCTAATATTGTTTATGCAATTGGAAATGGTACAGGAGGATCAGTTTCAGGATTACCTGCCGGAGTTTCTGGAAACTATGTTGGTGGAGTTTATACTATTAGTGGTTCACCTTCAGTTTCAGGTTCTTTCCCATATACTGTCTCAGCTATTGGGGATTGTGCAAGTGCTACTTTAACAGGAACATTGACAGTAAATGCAAGTACAGCAATTGCTACGCAACCTGCTTCTCAATCTGCTTGTCCTCGTTCATCTGTAACGTTTACTACAACTGCAACTGGAACAAACTTAACGTACCAATGGTATTATAATGGTGTGGCTATTGCTAATGAAACAAATGCTACCTTCACTATAGGTTTTGTTACTCCAACAGATGCAGGTAACTATACAGTTGCTGTAAATGGATCTTGTGGATCGGTAGTGACATCTAATCAAGCGGTGTTGACAGTTCAATCTGTTGCAGCTCCAACAGGTACGTCAGTTCAAAATACTGTTCAAGGTGCATTGCTTTCATCAATAGTAGTTTCTGGTTTAACTGGTTCAACTATAACATGGTATGCTTCTCTTGCCGATGCTCAGGCTGGAACTCCAGCACTTTCACCATCACTTGTGCTGCCTTTAGGTACAACAACCTATTTTGCTACACAAACAGTTAATGGTTGTGAAAGTTATGAAACTTTTGCAGTGACGATGTCAGTTGCATTAGGAACTAAAGGATTTGATTTAGCTGCCTTGGTTTACTATCCAAATCCAGTGACTGAAATGTTTAATATTTCTTACAAAAATGACATTGAGTCAATAGAAGTTTATAACATTGTAGGTCAACGTATTTTATTAGTAAAACCTAATATGCTATCTACACAAATTGACATGAGTGCATTGCCATCAGGAACATACATGATGAATGTAAAAGCTGACGGTGCCTCAAAAGTCATTAAAGTGGTTAAAAAATAAGCGATTTTAATAATCAATTATAAATAGAAAAGCCTCCCATTTGGGAGGCTTTTTTTTTGGGATATTTCAAATTCAGGTAACTATCTATATATTTATTCTTGAAGGATTAAATGGAAGAGTTGCAATCCAATAAAGAATTCAATAAGCAATTGACTCTATATTTATAAAAATAAAATAAAGCTGATTTGCAACAAGAATTATTTGATGCCTAATTCTTATAATTGGCAAAAAACATTATTATTATTGACAATGATTTTTTTATTGTGTATAAATAAGGATAACTATACTAATCAAACAATCTAATCAAATTCAGAAGTGAAAAATAATTTAATGTTTGAAAATTTGGATTGAGTCATTTGTATAGTAAACTCAGAATCGGCAAGAAAAACTAATTGACCATATTTGTCATGGGCTAAAAATTTCTGTTTGATGCGTTTAAATTCCTTAAATTCTTCACTTTTAGGATCATTTGGTTTCACCCAACATGCTTTGTGAACCGGAAAGTTTTCATAGGAACATTTGGCTCCATATTCATGTTCCAATCGATATTGAATCACTTCATATTGTAATGCACCCACAGTTCCAATAACTTTTCTGTTGTTCATCTCTAGCGTAAATAATTGTGCCACGCCTTCGTCCATCAATTGATCAACGCCTTTGTCTAATTGTTTGGATTTCATTGGGTCGGCATTATTTATATACCTAAAATGTTCTGGCGAAAAACTTGGAATTCCTTTAAAACTCATGTTTTCTCCTTCGGTTAAGGTATCGCCAATTTTGAAATTTCCTGTATCATGCAATCCAACAATATCTCCAGGATAGGAAATATCGACAATTTCTTTTTTTTCTGCAAAAAAGGCATTCGGACTAGAAAATTTCAAATTCTTTTCTTGGCGAACATGCCAGTAGGGTTTGTTTCGTTCAAATGTGCCAGATACAATTTTGATAAATGCCAATCGATCTCTATGTTTTGGATCCATATTAGCATGAATTTTAAATACAAAACCTGACATTTTCTGTTCTTTTGGGTCAACTAATCTAGTTTCAGATTCCTTTGGTCTTGGCGAAGGAGCGATTTCTACAAAGCAATCTAATAATTCGCGAACACCAAAATTATTTAAAGCAGATCCAAAAAAGACAGGCTGCAAATTCCCGTCTAAATAGGCTTGTCGATCAAATTTTGGATATACTTCATCAATCAATTCTAACTCTTCACGGAGTTTATCTGCGGGTTTTTGCCCGATTATTTTTTCTAATTCTGGATTTTTAACATCAGAAAAAGCAATGGTTTCCTCAATATTTTTTCGGCTATCACCACTAAATAGATTTATATTTTGTTCCCAAAGATTATAAATTCCTTGAAAATCATATCCCATTCCGATAGGAAAACTCAATGGCGTTACCGTTAAACCTAATTTTTGTTCCACTTCGTCCATCAAATCAAAGGCGTCTTTTCCTTCTCGATCCAATTTATTGATAAAGACAATAATAGGAATATTTCGCATTCTACAAACTGAAACGAGTTTTTCGGTTTGCTCCTCAACTCCTTTTGCCACATCAATAACCACAATAACACTATCAACGGCTGTTAAAGTTCTAAAAGTATCTTCCGCAAAATCCTTATGACCAGGCGTATCCAAAATGTTTATTTTTTTGGATTTATAATTAAATGCCAATACAGAAGTCGAAACCGAAATTCCTCTTTGGCGTTCAATTTCCATAAAGTCACTCGTAGCTCCTTTTTTAATTTTGTTATTTTTTACTGCACCCGCCTCTTGAATTGCACCTCCAAACAAAAGTAATTTTTCTGTCAAAGTAGTTTTTCCAGCATCAGGGTGTGAGATAATTCCAAAAGTTCTCCGTCTGTCTATTTCTTCTAAAAAAGTCATAATTATATATAAATGGTTTGCAAAAATACTATTTATTCAACAAATAATTGGTTATCTAATAAAAGAGAATTATTCATCATCATTTTTTTTCATTTCTGTTAATAAAATTATGTTAATAGTATTCGCTATAGTTGTTTAATCTAATTGAATTGTTATTTTTGTTGATTGGTAATTACATATTATATCGAATCAAATATTTTGACATTAAAAATTTTTATAATGAAAATGAAACATTTATTTTTTGGAGCATTATTTTTTGCAAATTTCCTGGGTTTTTCTCAAAATATCCAGAAGGAAGCTTTGTTTACAATAGACGGAAAGCCCTATTTTACTGATGAATTTTCTCGTGTTTATAATAAAAATTTAGATTTAGTAAAAGATGAGTCTCAAAAGGACTTAAACCAATATTTAGAATTATTTATTGGCTATAAATTAAAAATTAATAAAGCCTATAAATTAGGATTGCAAAACGGCGAACAATATCAAAACGAATTAAAATCATATCGAGACCAGCTTTCAAAAAATTATACGACAGATTCTAAAGTAACAAAAGAATTAGTCGAAGAAGCTTATAATCGGTATTTGAAAGAGATAAAAGCATCTCATATTTTGATCACAATGGAAGAAAATGCTTCTCCCGAAGACACTTTGAACGCCTATAAAAAAATGATAATGATTCGTCAAAGAGCCATTGCTGGAGAAGATTTCGAAAAGTTAGCTTCCGAGTTTTCTCAAGACCCATCAGCCAAAGAAAACAAAGGCGATTTAGGATATTTCTCTGCCTTTAGAATGGTATATACTTTTGAATCAGCCGCTTATAATACTCCAAAAGGAGAAGTGTCTCAGCCAGTTCGTACACGTTTTGGCTATCATTTAATAAAAGTAGAAGACATCAGAGACAATCGCGGAGAGGTTGAAGTAGCCCATATTATGATTTTAAATCCCGCAAAATCTCCCGATAATAAAGAGGCTGCAACTACCGAAATTGACAAACCCTATACTACTATTAAAGCAATATATAAAAAAATTCAGCAAGGTGAAAACTTTGAAGATTTGGCCAAACAATTTTCAGAAGATAAGTCATCATCAGTAAAAGGGGGATTGCTAAATCGTTTTGGTTCAGGTCAATTAAGCTCGGAAGAGTTTGAAAAAGTGGCATTTTCTTTATCAAATGAAAATCCAATTTCGGCACCATTTCAAAGCCAATTTGGCTGGCATATTGTGAAATTTATTAAAAATTATCCAATAAAAACTTTGGAACAAATGCAATCTGAAATTGAAACCAAAGTAAGCAAAGATGATCGTTCGAGATTGATATCGGCCTCTATGACCGAAAAGCTTAGAAAAAAATATGAAGTAAAGAAAGATATTAAATGTTATGCAGAAGTTTTGAAGACCGTAAATAATGATTTCTATACTTCAAAATGGGAACTTCCTAAAGACCTAAAACCATTTGAGAAAAAGTTATTTTCTATTAATGATAAAAAAGTCAATGCAAGCTCTTTTTTAACTTATATAAATTCGCAACAAAAAACCACTAATAATGCAACTCCTGTAGCTAAATTGGTAGAAAATTTATACGGTAAATATGTTGACGAACAAATAAACACGTATTATAACGAAAATTTAGAAATAGAATTTCCTGAATTTGCAGCCATAATGGAAGAATATCGCGATGGTTTATTGCTATTTGATTTGATGGAAAAAGAAATTTGGACAAAATCAAAAACAGACACACTTGGGCTTCAAAATTTTTATAATTCAAATAGTAAAAATTATCAATGGAAAAATAGATTTGACATAATTATAGCTTCTTCTACAAATATAGATGCAATAAAAAAAGCATATAAATATTTGAAACATGGAAAATCACCTGAATTTATTAAACAAAAATTAAATAAAAAAGATGGCCCTGTAAACATAATGACCAATAGTGGTATATTTGAAGAGGGTAATGAAGTGTTGCCAAAAAACATAAAATTTGAATTAGGCACTTCAGAAATAGTCAAAGAAGGCGAGTATTATTTTGTTGCAAATGTGCTAAAAGTAATTCCTGCAGGTGCAAAAACACTAGATGAATGCAAAGGCAAAGCAATCAATGATTATCAACAAAATCTTGAAGAAAATTGGGTAAAAGATTTGAAAACCGAATTTAAAGTAGAAGTTGATCAAGCCGTTTTTGAAAAAGTAAAAAAACAATTACGCCATTAATGATAAAGCGAAACGGAATAGTATTTATATTGATTTTGTTTTGTTCTTGCAGTTATTTTAAAGCGGATGAAAATCCAGAAGTGATTGCAAGAGTGAAAGACAATTATTTGTATAAAGACGAAATTAAAGAGCTAATTCCGAGCGGAACATCAAAGAAAGACAGTGTCGAAATTGTTAGAAATTTCATTAACCGATGGGCAGAGCAAAAATTATTGATTGATGCTGCCGAAATCAATTTGAGTGACGAGAAAAAAGCATCTTTTGATGAATTAATAAAGCAATATAAGATTGATTTATATACAAAAGCATATATTGAAGAAGTTGTCAAAAACACGGTCGATACAATTGTAAACAAGTCCGAAATTTTGGCTTATTATAATCAAAATAAAGAAAATTTTAAAGCAAATAGTACCTTGGTGCGATTGCGATTTATAAATATAAAAAAGGATAATCCAAGATTAGGAACAATAAAAAGTAAGTTTTTTAATTTTAGAAAATCTGACAAAAAGTTTTGGGAACTTTATGCTTTGCAATGCAATAATTTTGCATTAAATGACACGGTTTGGACCGATATGGAGCAAGTTTATAGCAAACTTCCATTTATCACACCAGACAACAAAAACGAATATATTATTGCTGGGAAATCAATAGAATACACAAATGGATCCGATCAGTATTTGGTAAAAATTACAAACGTAATCGATAAAAATCAAATCAGTCCATTTGATTATATTCAGCCAACATTGAAAGAAGTTATTTTGAACAAAAGAAAATTAGAATTAATAAAGAAATTTGAAAAAGAAATCACCGATGATGCTATTAAAAACAACAAATATGAAATTTATAAACATTAAATTATTGCTTTCTGTGGTGCTTTTTTCAAGCATTTTGAATGGTAGTGCTCAAGAAATTATCACCCAACCTACGGCTGTCCAAGATACGGTAAAACCAAAAGGGCAGAAGCAAAAAATAGATGGTATTATAGCAAATGTTGGAGACTATATGATTTTGGATTCAGATATTGACAAAGCCTATTTGGAAATTTCTAGTCAAGGAAATTCAATAAAAGACATCACGAGATGTCAAATGTTAGGTAAATTATTGGAAGACAAATTATATGCACATCAGGCCATTCAGGATAGTATAATAGTGAAAGATGAGGACGTCAAGAAAATGATGGAAGAGCGAATTAATTATATGGTGGAGCAAATAGGATCTGTTGAAAAGGTAGTTCAATATTATAAAAAGAATTCTTTGGAAGAATTTAAAACATATTTTTTTGATATTTTAAAAGAAAACAAATTGACAGAAGAAATGCAAACAAAAATCATTGATGCTGTTGAAATTACACCAGAAGAAGTGCGAACCTTTTTCAAAACAATACCGAAATCAGACCTTCCTGTTTTTGGTTCAGAAATGGAAGTTGCCCAAATTATTGTTGCCCCAAAAGTGAGTGATGAAGAAAAGCAAAAAGTTATTGATAAACTGAAAGAATTTAAAAAAGAAATCCAAGAAGGAGCTAGTTTTTATAGTAAGGCCGTTTTATATTCGCAAGATCCTGGGTCAAGATCTAGTGGTGGATTTTATAAAATGAATAGGAAAACCCCGTTCGTAAAAGAATTTAAAGACGTTGCTTTTAGTTTGAATGAAGGAGAAATCTCGGAGCCTTTTGAAACCGATTTTGGTTTTCATATTATCTTTGTAGAAAAAATTAGAGGTCAAGATGTTGATTTGAGACACATATTATTGATTCCAAAAGTAACAGATGAATCATTGAAAGAAGCAAAAGACAAAATTGCACTCATCAAAAAAAGAATAGAAGACAAAGAAATTACCTTTGCAGAGGCAGCAAGAACATTGTCGGACGAAAAAGAAACACGAGCAAATGGTGGTGCTTTGATAAACCCAAAAACACAAGACACTCGTTTTGAATTGACAAAAATGGATCCCGAATTATATAGTTTAGTTTCAGGTTTGAAAGAGGGACAAATTTCAAGTTTGCAAGTTGATGAGGATAAATCGGGCAAGAAGAAATATAAAATAGTAACCGTTACCAATAGAATAAACGAACATACGGCGGATTATGCTAAAGACTATATCAAAATTAAAAATCTAGCCTTGAAAGAAAAACAAATCAAGGAAATAGGAAAATGGTTTGATGAAAAAATCAAAGAAACATATATCAAAATTAATACCGAATACAAGGATTGTGAGTTTACAAACAATTGGCTAAAAAAATAGCAAATGGAGAAACACCTATCTTTTCTTAAATTATAAATCCTTATTTTAAAAATAATGTCGGACGTAGTTGCAATTCAAAATCTAGTTCAAAAACGAGTAGAACTAAAAAAAGAAATTTCTAAAATAATTGTTGGTCAAGAAGAAGTTGTAGATCAAATTCTGTTGAGCATTTTTTCTGGAGGGCATGCGCTTTTAGTTGGTGTTCCAGGATTAGCAAAAACATTGATGGTAAACACAATCGCACAAGCACTAGGATTAGATTTTAAGCGTATTCAATTTACGCCAGATTTGATGCCATCTGATATTTTGGGAAGTGAAATTCTAGATGAAAATCGACAATTCAAATTCTTAAAAGGCCCCATTTTTTCTAATATTATTTTGGCAGATGAGATCAATAGAACCCCACCAAAAACACAAGCAGCACTTTTAGAAGCGATGCAAGAACGCGCGGTGACAATTGCAGGACACAATTATAAATTAGATTTACCCTATTTTGTTCTTGCGACTCAAAACCCAATAGAGCAAGAAGGAACATATCCTTTGCCAGAAGCACAATTAGACCGTTTTATGTTTTCTATAAAGCTGGATTATCCCTCTTTTGCCGAAGAAGTTGATGTCGTGAAAAGCACCACTTCTGACCATAAACAAACTGTAAATCCACTTTTTGTAGCACAAGAAATTATCGATTTCCAGCAGCTAATCCGAAGAATTCCAGTTGCTGACAACGTTATAGAATATGCAGTAACACTGGTCAGCAAGACACGACCAGATAACATTTTATCGAATGCCTATATCAAAAATTATATTGATTGGGGTGCAGGGCCAAGAGCTTCACAAAATTTAATTTTGGCCGCCAAAGCAAATGCTGCTTTTAACGGAAAATATTCACCTGATATTGAAGATGTAAAAGCGGTTGCAACAGGAATATTAAGACATCGAGTAGTGAAAAACTATAAGGCAGATGCCGAAGGAATTTCGATAGAAAGCATTATTGAAACGCTTTTGTAATTCTAATGATTTCGTAAAATATCGAGGTATTTTTCATAATTTCATAATTCAAATCCTAAAAATTAAGAATCTTTAAAAAAAGCCCCCTTTTTTAAAGATTCTTTGTGTTTTATTCATATAAATATAATTTTCATAAACAATAATTATATAAATAGTCAAACACTTAATTTTTAATTCTCATAAACATTGTTTAAATTTGTACAACAAAAACAATAATACTAATATAATCCCCACATACTATGGCTTTTGATATTGATATGATAAAAAAGGTTTACGACAACATGACTTATCGAGTAGATGCTGCAAGAGAAATCGTTGGACGACCATTAACATTAACAGAGAAAATTTTATACGCACATCTTTGGGAAGGAACACCTTCAAAAGCATTTGTAAAAGGAGTTGACTATGTAGATTTTGCTCCAGATCGAGTTGCTTGTCAAGATGCTACTGCCCAAATGGCTTTGTTGCAATTTATGCACGCCGGAAAACCAAAAGTTGCTGTGCCAACAACAGTTCATTGTGATCACTTAATTCAAGCAAAAGTAGATGCCAAAACCGATTTGGCAAGAGCAAGATCACAAAGCAGTGAGGTTTTTGACTTTTTATCTTCAGTATCAAACAAATACGGAATTGGTTTTTGGAAACCAGGAGCAGGGATTATTCACCAAGTAGTATTAGAAAATTATGCATTTCCTGGCGGAATGATGATTGGAACCGATTCGCATACTGTGAATGCAGGAGGATTAGGTATGTTGGCCATCGGAGTTGGTGGAGCAGATGCAGTAGATGTAATGTCAGGAATGGCGTGGGAATTGAAATTCCCTAAACTTATAGGGGTGAAACTAACAGGAAAATTATCAGGTTGGACAGCACCAAAAGATGTGATTTTGAAAGTCGCAGGAATCCTAACTGTAAAAGGAGGGACAGGAGCAATCGTAGAATATTTTGGCGAAGGTGCTTTAGCAATGTCTTGCACAGGAAAAGGAACGATTTGTAATATGGGAGCCGAAATTGGAGCAACAACTTCAACTTTTGGATATGACGATTCAATGAGCCGTTATCTACGTTCAACAAATAGAGCCGATGTGGCCGATGCTGCCGATAAAGTAGCCGCCTATTTGACAGGCGATGCTGAGGTATATGCTAATCCAGAGCAATATTTTGACCAAGTAATAGAGATTAATTTGTCCGAATTAGAGCCACATTTAAACGGACCATATACACCAGATTTATCAACGCCAATTTCTAAAATGAGAGAAGCAGCAATAAAAAATAACTGGCCACTAAAAATAGAAGTCGGTTTGATTGGATCTTGCACCAACTCATCGTATGAAGATATCGCTCGTGCCGCTTCATTAGCAAAACAAGTTTCAGACAAAAATCTAAAAACAAAAGCACAATTTACCATTACTCCCGGTTCTGAAGTTGTACGTTATACTATTGAAAGAGACGGATTTATTGATACATTCGATAAAATTGGAGCCACTGTTTTTGCAAATGCATGCGGTCCATGCATCGGAATGTGGGATAGAGAAGGAGCAGAGAAGGAGGAGCGAAACACAATAGTTCACTCATTTAATCGTAATTTCTCAAAACGTGCAGACGGAAATCCAAACACATTAGCATTTGTCGGCTCACCAGAATTGGTTACAGCCCTAGCAATAGCAGGGGATTTAGGTTTCAACCCATTGACAGACAAATTGATAAATGAAAATGGCGAAGAAGTAATGCTCGATGAACCAACAGGAAACGAATTACCACCAAAAGGCTTTGATGCCGAAGACCCAGGTTTTCAAGCACCAGCCGAAGATGGCTCAGGAGTTCAAATTTTGGTAAGTGAAACATCAGAACGGTTACAGCTTCTTGCCCCATTTTCTGCGTGGGACGGAAAAAACATCATTGGTGCCAAATTACTAATCAAAGCTTTTGGAAAATGCACCACAGACCACATTTCTATGGCAGGCCCATGGTTGCGTTTCCGCGGACATCTTGATGCAATTTCAAACAATATGTTAATAGGTGCCATAAACGCATTTAACCAAAAACCAAACACTGTAAAAAATCAAATATCAGGACAATATGATGCTGTTCCTGCCGTAGCAAGAGCATATAAAGCCGCTGGAATCCCATCTTTAGTTGTGGGAGATCACAATTATGGCGAAGGTTCATCTAGAGAACATGCCGCAATGGAGCCAAGATTCTTGGGCGTAAAAGCCGTTTTGGTAAAATCATTTGCACGTATTCACGAAACTAATTTGAAAAAACAAGGAATGTTAGGTTTAACTTTCGCTAACGAAGCCGATTATGATAAAATACAGGAAGATGACACAATAAACTTCCTAGATCTAGTCGATTTTGCTCCAGGAAAACCGTTAACCCTAGAATTTGTTCACGCCGATGGTTCAAAAGATATAATTATGGCAAACCACACCTATAACGAAGGCCAAATTGGCTGGTTCGTTGCAGGTTCAGCACTGAATTTAATTGCAGCTGGAAAAGCATAATCGCATTTTCAATACAAAAAAAAGCTCTGTGACAACAGAGCTTTTTTTGTACATATAATTAAAATTTCTACTTTTTTAAAATTAATAGACTTTGAATTTGATAATAATAGAATCATTTTTTTTGGGCATGCCCTCAAAAATTCGGGCCAGGCTTTTCGTTTCAATCTCTGTTTCACTGCGTTGCACAGAGGATTTTCACTGCAATCCTTCATGCGAGATTCGGGATAATTTTAATTTTTATTTTCAAACAAACCAATAATCACTCTCCCAAATTAGGCACTTTAGGTTCCAAAAAGAGAATGAGTCTTAGAATAAAAAAAAAGAGCAAAACCGAAGTTCTGCTCTTATATAAATCAATTGTGTGGCATTGAAAATTTAAAATTCGTTTTGATATTCGAAAAAATTTCCGTGGCATGTTTTGTGTTTATCTCCAATAATTATTTGCTGCTGCAATTGTTGCAAATTCTGAAGCTACTGTTTGTCCAATAGCAATGAGCATTGCCGCATCATTGGCATATATGTTGCGAAGTTTTTCTCTAACTTCACCGTCTGGCTGAGAAGCTTTAATAATTAATCTTGCCATTTTCATGGCCAATTGCCTCCCTTCTTCAGGAGAATTAGTTATTAAGGTATTGTTTGGTATTAACTCTAAATTCATTTTATTTATTATTTTGATTTATTCAGGACTATCCGAATAAATTCTTGTCTATCTTTTATAATAAAACACTATCGATGATTTTTCGATTACATTTCCAGAAAGATAGTAGCCTACTAATGCCGGATTTGCATTTTTATCTAATCCCAATTTTTCGGTTTTTAGTGCATATACGGTGACTGTATATTTGTGATATCCATGACCTTCAGGAGGGCAAGGGCCACCATAGCCTGGTTTTCCAAAATCAGTCATACTTTGAATACTTTCTGTAGGAGCACTATTTTTTGTTAGATTTCCAGCCCCTGTTTTTAGCTCAGAAACCATATTAGAGATGTCAAAAATCACCCAATGCCACCATCCACTTCCAGTAGGAGCATCTTGATCATGAATAGTTACTGCAAAACTTTTTGTTTCCTTTGGAGCATTTTCCCAATATAATTGTGGTGACAAGTTACTTCCGGTGCAACCAAAACCATCAAAAACTTGTTTCATAGTTGCTTGTCCATCAATATCGTTACTTTTTAATGTAAAAGTTTGAGCGTTTAAATTAATAGAAATAAGGCCGAGAAGAAAAAATAGTGACTTGTACATCTGTTGTAAATAGTAGGTTATAATTATTTTACAAATGTACGGTGCCTTTTTGGGGTTTTATTTACCCTATAAGTTCATAATTGTTTGCTGAAAGTTCAAATTTTGTTTAAATAATTTTTTGGCGAAACCCCAAAAAACTTCTTAAACTCATTGCTGAAGGAGGATAGATTTTCATATTCTAATTCGTAGTATATCTCGGAAGGTTTTTTATTTTGCCGAAGCAACAAACCTGCTTTTTCCATTTTTGCCCTTATATAAAACTGTTTTGGAGTCGTTTGATAACATTCGGCAAACTTTCTTTTGAAAGTAGAAACACTCATATTGCACAAAAAAGCCAGTTCTTCGATTGTTAGATTTCGGTTTTGATGCTGTTCTACAATTTCTTTTAGAGTACTATTTTTATTTTTAGTTAGAATATTTTTAAAGAAAACACACATTTCTTTTGTGTTTTTTTCTAACAAGTAAAATAAAATCTCTTTCACTTTTGTAGCAATCAATTCGGGACTATTTTTTGTAGAATGTTCTAATATCAGGAGTGAATTTTCATAGTTTGTTATGAAAGAATCCTTTTCAAACTCAATTAAATTTTGAATTTTATTTTCATAATTCGATAGGTTTATTTCCTGTCGCGTAATAAAATCAATCAAAAACTCATCAGAGAAAAACAGCAGGACACTTTTATAATTTTTTGAAGTAACTATTTTCTCAGACATTAGACATTTTCCCGCAGTCAATAAAAAGAATTTATCATTTTCAATATAAATCTTGTCACTGTTATTGATTACTTCTTTTTCACCATCGATTAGAAGGCAAATAAGATTTTGGCTAAAAATAATTTTGTTATTTTTTGAGGAAATATCGGTAGAATAATAATATAAATTGGTATCAGAATTCAGGGTCGGAAAAAAATCTGCTGGCAGATTATATGTTTTTTCAATCATTTGACAAAGATAATTAAATTTTCGCTAGGAAGGTTGACTTTGTTAACCCTCAATTAGTTAAAGTTTGTTAAATTAGTTTTAGTTTGGCTTTTTGAACAATCATGCTGATTTTTTAATAGGTTGTTTTTTTAAATTCATATTAGAAACTGCCTAATATTTTGTCAGCAATTCCTTATCAGGAGTGTTATTGCGAGTGTTTAACACAAATAAGGGCTAATTAAAAATCACGGAATCTGTTGCTAAAAAAATAATGCCATTTTTCTTGAATGCCTAATATAGAATATAGCTTTATTTATAATCATTTGAGCCTGAAAGGATTTTTCACCTCTTCGGCGTAGCCGAGGCTTGATGTAGAAAATGCCGTAGGTATTTTCTACATCGTTTCGTGGCTTTGCGAAGTTTGGGGATTAGTTTATCCAAAAGTATAAATTTAAGATTAAGTTTACAAACACAAAACCATCTTTAAATTCAGCCTAAAACCCCAATATCGCCAAACGGCTGTTACCAGATGGTTTTATTTACGGTTTCGTGTTTCCACCGTTATTAAGTGAAACACAATTTTAAATTAATTACAATGTATTATTTTCTAATAGGCTTCATCCCAACTGTTTTTTTCGGTTTAATTATTCTGCTTATTTGGTGGAATAAGTTTAAGAATTCATAAGTGTTTTTTTAAATTCTTTATAATCATTTTGTTCACTTAATATCGATTTTAATATGTCATCAGCTTTAATTTTAGTCCGTTTATTACCCATATCTTGCCTAGCCAGTTCAACTAATTCAACCCATATCCATAATCTTTTTTTCTTTAGTTGATTTTCTTCCCATTCAAAAAACTTTTTTATGATAGCGTCATTTCCGTATAATATTAAATCTCGTTTAACATCCATTACTCTGTTTAAAATTTCATCTTCGGTAAAATTATTCAATCCTTTCTGTTTGTTTATCAAATCAAAAAGAGTTGTTATTATTTCGGAATACGTACTGTATTTTTTATCTGAAAGTTTTAATTCAATTTCTCGGTTTTTATCGTGGGACATTTTAATCACGGTTGATAAAAGACCTATTAATCCAACTAAAAGTCCAATTGTGATTTTCAAATTATCCTCGCTCATATTTTCGGATTTTTAGGTTCTCTAAACTATCTGGTAACGGTTTCGGGCTTGGCGTCAGTTACGAGCTTCGGAATTGAATATTTTCCATTAAGAAAAAATTACTTGCGAAACGTAAACGTGAATTTACCACAAAACTCGCAATTGCGCCAAACGTGTGTTGGCAGTAGTTTTTATATGTATTTAATATTGCTTTTTAAATCTCTATATTTTAGCATTTGTTCAACATCAACCTCTAAAATTCCATTTTTACTGACATTTTCATGCTTACTCATTTCATCTCTTATTTCCATTAATTGTTTCTGAATGTTTAAAGTTTGAGCGGTTGAAACATATGGAATATTGTTCGGCTTAAATTCTTTAAAATAATCTTGACAGAAAAAGAATGCTGTATTCAAATCATTAATGCTATCACTTGTAATCCATGATTTTTGCGCTAAATGAATTAACCAATCCCAAACTAAATGGCCATCATACTCTCGAGTTTCCCAAAATCTATGACAATCAATTATATAATCGTGACCTTTTCCAACTAAAGCGTCAGTTTCTACTTGCCAAATACCAAATTTTATTATTGAAATATTTTCATAAAACTTCTCAAAATCTAAATCTCCGTGTTTCATTGTAAATTTTACAGCCTTTTCATAGTCAGAATGATTTTCATCAAAATTGTTAGGAATTTCTCCATTCTCCCAAAGATCATATAAAAGATTTCTTGCTTCTTGTTCTGTCATGATTTTCATTTTAAAATTTGTTGTTTAGGTTCTTTAATTCTCGGGGTTTCGGTAAAATTACTGCTAACTATTCGCTAACCTCTACAAAGTAGAGCCTATCTCCCCAAATTTGGGTAGATTGGCGAATGTTTTCTTCTAATAAATAATTTGGGATATTGGATATGGTGTTGGCATATACTTTATTCTAATTGTTCATTACTGCAACAAATGTAACTACAAATAGTAGTAAAAGATTTTTTGAAACTGTTAAATTTTTAAAAAATATTTTTTTTGCATTTCCTTATCAGGAGCGGGTTCAGGAGATATTTGTGAGATGTTTTTGAACAAAAAATTAGTGAATTTGTTTCTAAAAAACAGCCGTTATTTGAGGAGGAATGACTATGCAATCGCATCTCGTTTGCTTCGCTCTCAATAGTTTGCTAGGCTCGCAATGACATCAAAACTTCGAAGCAATCAAAACGCAACAAATGAAAGCACACCAAAAGAAAAAAAGGACTGTATTTTTTTGTGTTTTTGTATCGTTTTCAAAATAAATCCTATCTTTAGCCGAATCAAACACTAGGATTATGCAAGAAAATAGCTCGGAAGATTTTAAAAGAGAATTAGGTTTGCTGGACGGTACGATGCTTGTTGTTGGCTCTATGATAGGGTCGGGAATATTTATTGTGAGTTCGGATATGGTGCGACAAGTGGGCTCGGCGGGCTGGTTGATTGCAATTTGGGTCTTGACGGCAGTGCTTACAATTATTGCTGCGGTGAGTTATGGCGAGTTGAGTGCGATGTTTCCCAAAGCTGGCGGGCAATATGTGTACCTGAAGGAGGCCTACGGAAAACTGATTGGGTTCTTGTATGGCTGGAGCTTTTTTGCGGTTATTCAAACGGGTACAATTGCTGCGGTTGGAGTAGCATTTTCGAAATTTGCTGCCTATATTTTACCTCCGCTGAGTGACGAAAATATCCTTTTTGAAATGGGGCGTTTTACACTAAATGCTGCCCAAATTGTCTCGATTCTTACGATTATTTTGCTGACTTATATTAATAGTAGGGGCGTAAAAAATAGTAAGATTCTGCAAACCGTTCTTACAGTTATAAAAATATCGTCTCTTTTAGGGTTGATTATTTTTGGTTTTATATTGGGTGCAAAAGCCGAAATATGGAATGCAAATTGGGCAAATGTTTGGGACGCAAATTCCTTTGATGTTGCCTCGGGAACTTGGCTTTCGATTAATGGCACTACATTATTGTCTGCTTTTGTAGCCGCTTTTGTGGGTTCTCAGTTTTCAAGTGTGGCTTGGGAAGGGGTTACTTTTATCGCCGAAGAAATCAAAAACCCTAAACGAAATGTTGGATTGAGCCTGTTTCTAGGGACTTTGATTGTAGGTGTGATTTATATATTGGCAAATTTGATGTATATCGCCGTGATTCCTCTGCATGAAATTGCTACCGTAAAATCGGATCGAGTAGGGGTGCTGGCTTCTCAATATATTTTTGGCGATATAGGGACTTTAATTATTGCTTTGATGATTATGATTTCGACTTTTGCCTGCAATAATGGTCTGATTATGGCGGGTGCAAGGGTATATTATACGATGGCAAAAGATGGCTTGTTTTTTAAAAAAGCGGCTATTTTGAATGAGTCGAGTGTGCCTTCATGGGCTTTATGGGTTCAGTGTTTTTGGGCTTCGGCTTTGTGTCTCACCGGAAAATATGGTGCATTATTGGATTTTGTTGTGATCATCGTTCTCATTTTTTATATCCTTACCATTTACGGAATTTTTGTCCTACGCAGAAAAATGCCAAACGCCGAAAGGCCATACAGAGCATTTGGATATCCTTTTTTGCCGATGGTTTTTATAGTAGTTTCTTCTATAATTGCCGTCACACTTTTAGTCACTAAAACAGCAACTTGTGGTTGGGGCGTGTTGATTATGCTAATAGGAATTCCTATTTATTATTTTACGAAAAAAATGGACTAAGTGATGGTTCAAAATTAACTTTGGCGTTTATAAACAAATAATCCGTTTCAAATTGAAACGGATTATTTGTTTGTGCTTTATTTTTAAAATCTAGTAATAGGTAAAACGTCTTACTTTGGCAATATATTTAGCCAATCGAATCACCTGATGGCTATATCCGTATTCATTGTCATACCATATATACAGCACGATGTTTTTTCCGTCTTCCGATACAATTGTGGCTTTGCTGTCATATATAGAAGGTGCCGATGTGCCTATTATATCCGAAGAAACTAACTCGTTATTGAATGAATATTTTATTTGTTCTACTAGCTCTCCTTCCAAAGCATATTTTTTCATAATGGCATTTACTTTTTCGATCGATGTTTTTTTAGACACTTCCAGACTCAACACTACTAATGAACCATTAGGCACTGGAACTCGAATAGCATTGGAGGTTAGTTTTCCAGCAAGACCTGGCAATGCTTTTGCAACGGCTGTCCCTGCACCAGTTTCTGTAATTACCATATTTAGAGCAGCAGCTCTACCACGGCGGTATTTTTTGTGCATATTATCAACCAAATTTTGGTCGTTTGTATAGGAATGAATAGTTTCTAAATGTCCTTTCACAACCCCTAATGTGTCTTCGATAGCTTTCAAAATGGGCGTTATTGCATTTGTCGTGCACGAAGCTGCCGAAAAAATATTGATATCGTCTGGATTGTACTCATTGTGATTTACGCCATGAACAATATTGGGAACGCCTTTTCCAGGAGCAGTCAACAGTACTTTATCGACTCCTTTTGAAGTCAAATGTCTTTTTAGAGCCTCCTCGGTAGTGAAAACCCCTGTGTTGTCTATCACTAATGCCGATTCAATTCCATAGGCGGTATAGTCTATTTCTTCGGGAGCATTTGCCGTAATCACATGAACGGTTGTCCCATTGATTATTAGACTATTATTAGCAACATCTGCAACGACAGAACCTTGAAAATCACCATGAATAGAGTCATAACGCAATAATGAAGCTCTTTTTTCTAGAGAAGTAGAGTCGTTTTTATCTCTTGTTACAATCGCTCTCAATCGCATTTGATCACCTTTGCCAGATTTTGACATTAATTCTCTTGCTAGCAAACGGCCAATTCTTCCAAATCCATACAAGACCACATCTTTTGGAATTATATCTTCAAAGTTTTTTGCTTTTTTTAATTTATCGGAAACAAAAACTCGAACATTATCATAGTTATTTTCCTTTTGGTTATATTCAAAGGTAAGTTTTCCGATGTCTATTTTTGAAGGAGGTAAATCCATTGCTAAAATCTCTTTTGCTATTTCGACAGTGTCAAAAATACTAATGGGTTTCCCAACAAAAGTACCAGCATATTCCAGCAAATTGATTATTTCGCTAACGTTTTTGTCGATGAGTTGGTTTCTAAAAAGCACCATCTCGATAGATTTATCATACCATAAATCACTGATTATTTTAATAAACTCGACCCCTGATTTTCTTCTTTGAGCCTGAAAAGCAATCTCTTTTTCATAAATTGTATGGTCCATTTTGTAGTAAATTGATTTGTGTTAGTGTTGTTTTTTTGTGCAAAAGTACCTATTTCAATCGATTTCGTAAAGTATTTTATAATATAAATTAAAATAAAAAACCATCTCGCTAGGGAGATGGTTTTAAACGAAAAATAAGTAAGATGAAATTATAATATTAATCGAATAATTTGGCCGTTTTTGATAATCATCTCTAACTGAATGGATTCTTGATTTTCTTTGTCTGCAAGAATTTTTGAAACCGTTTCCATGTCAATTGCTTTTTGATTGTCGATGCTAATAATTATTCCACCCAATAAATCATTTGCATATCCATTTAGCTTTTCATTATCAATATCCGTGATTTTTACTCCAAAGTTAACATTGTATTTTTGTTTATCGGAAGCCGAAATATTCTGAAGTTGAAGCCCCTTAAATTCGGAAGTAATAGTTTCTGTTTTCATCAAAGTTACAGGAACAGTTATGGTTTTTTCATTTCTAATAAAAGTGACTTTTACTACATCATTTGGTCTTTTTGAGTAAATATAACTTGTTAATTCTTCGAATGAAGACACTTTTTGATTGTCCAATTGAATGATGATATCGCCCTTGAGTAATCCTGCCTTTTCTGCCCCCGATTTTTTATTTACTTTTTTGATATAAAAACCTTCTGTTTGTTTTATCCCTAATTCTTTTGAAGCATTGTTGTTTAATTCGCCTCCTTCAACTCCCAAAATCCCTCTTTGAACATTACCAAATTCCATAATATCCTGAATTATTTTTCTTGCAATATTTGAAGGCACAGCAAATGAATAGCCAACATACGACCCTGTTGATGAGGATATCATAGTGTTAATTCCAATCAATTCGCCATTTGTATTCACTAATGCACCTCCACTATTTCCAGGATTTACTGCAGCGTCTGTTTGAATAAAAGACTGAATTCCGTTTGTGCCAAGATTTCTAGCTTTTGCCGAAATAATCCCTGCCGTAACAGTAGAATTTAAATTATAAGGGTTTCCAACGGCCAACACCCATTGTCCCACTTTCACATTATCGGAATCGGCAAATGTGGTATAAGGCAATTTTTCGTCTGTATCAATTTTTAATAAAGCAATGTCCATTTTTGAATCGCTTCCCACTAATTTGGCCTTATAGGCTTTTTTATTATTTAGGGTAATCTCAATTTCGGTAGCATCTTTTATAACATGATTATTAGTGACAATATAACCGTCTTCCGAAATAATTACCCCAGATCCAGTTCCCACTTGCTCTTGCTGTTGCTGTCCTTTGAAGCCGTAAAAAAACTCCATTATAGGGTTGGAAATGGTCGTATAGGAAACATTTTTAACGTGAACAACACTGTGAACTGCCTTGTCTGCAGCTACCGTAAAGTCTGAATTTTCAGGAACAAATCCTACATTTTTACCGAAATTTTCGGGAGCCATAGTGACAATTGATTTGTTTTTGGAAAAATAACCATCATTGTCAAATAATAATTTATAAGCCCCAAGCGTTGTCGCTCCACTGAGTAACGATACTAAAAATAAGTTTGAGAATTGTTTCATTTTTGTTTGGATTTATTTTTGATTTAAATATTTAATAGTAAAATTATAAAAAGATTTTATTTGAAAATCATC
>CAIJXW010000102.1 GCA_903824755.1 uncultured Bacteroidota bacterium
AGTGTTGACTTGCGTGATTTCCTTTCGGGCGAACCGGAACGTAAACAAAAATTTGTAAATGAAATCGGAAAAGCATTTGAAGACATTGGCTTCGTTGCTCTAAAAGGTCATTTTTTAGATGATCAGTTGGTTGATGAATTGTATGGCGAAATCAGAAAATTTTTCGCTTTACCCTTAGAAACAAAATACAGCTATGAAATTCCAGGAATTGGTGGGCAACGCGGTTATGTTTCTTTTGGAAAAGAACATGCAAAAGGACGGAAAGAAGGGGATTTGAAAGAATTTTGGCATTTTGGTCAATACGTTGATTCAGATTCAAAATATGCCGCAGAATACCCTAATAATGTGGAAGTAAAAGAATTGCCACGTTTTAATATTGTTGGAAAAGAAGCCTATGAAATGCTTGAAAAAACAGGTATTTTTGTGCTTAGAGCTTTGGCATTACACCTTAATTTAGATGAGTTTTATTTTGATGAATACGGTTATAACGGAAACTCAATTTTAAGACCAATTCACTACCCTCCCATCACATCAGAACCAGAAAATGCAATTCGTGCAGCTGCCCACGGCGACATCAATTTGATTACACTTTTGATGGGCGCTCAAGGCAAAGGGCTTCAAGTTCAAAACCATGATGGTCAATGGATTGATGCCATGGCAGAACCCGATGAATTAGTAATTAATGTTGGAGATATGTTGTCGCGACACACTAATAATAAATTGAAATCTACTATTCACCAAGTAGTAAATCCACCCAGAGAATTGTGGGGAACTTCTAGATATTCAATCCCCTTTTTTATGCATCCTGTGAGTGATATGCGATTGGATTGTTTGGAAAGTTGTATTGATGCCGAAAACCCAAAACAATATGAAGACATATCTGCTGGAGAATTTTTAAATGAACGATTAGTAGAATTGGGTTTAATAAAGAAATAATCAATAAATAGTATATCATAAAGTACGGATTTATAATTCGTACTTTATTTTTTTTAACTGTAGTTTAAAATGGATTTAAAAGACCAATTGAAGAATCTTTTTCCTGACCATATTTCATCGCCCGAAGAAGAAAAAATCCTTGAAGATAAAGAACTTTTTATTCAAGATGAACCGATGATTTGCAAATTTGAAAAACGAAAAGGAAAACCTACAACTATCATTGAAGGCTATTCTGGTACCGATGAAGATTTTAAAATTTTAGCCAAAGAACTAAAAACAAAATTGAGTGTTGGCGGGACTTTCAAAGATGATTCTATTATTATTCAAGGGGATTATCGTGATAAAATTATGACTATTCTAAAAGAAAAAGGTTTCAAAGTTAAACGTGTTGGAGGTTAATTAACTAGTTTTTTAAAACAACTTAAACTTTAAACAAAAGAAATGATACAATCATCAGAATTAATATTAAATCCAGACGGAAGTGTCTATCATTTGAATCTGTTGCCTGAGAATATTGCTCACGATATTATTTTTGTAGGCGATCAAAATCGAGTCGAAAAAATTACTCAGTTTTTTGACTCAATTGAGTTTTCTCAACAGAAAAGAGAATTTAAAACACAAACTGGAATATTCAAAGGCAAACGAATCACAGTAATGTCAACAGGAATTGGTCCTGATAATATCGATATTGTCATGAACGAATTAGACGCATTAGTGAATGTTGATTTGAAAACTCGCCAACCAAAAACGAATTTAACTTCCTTAAACATTATTAGAATAGGCACTTCGGGTTCGTTACAAGCCGATATTCCTTGCGATAGTTTTGTACTATCAAAGTTTGGCTTAGGACTTGATAATATGCTTCGCTCCTATCATATAGATGAAATTTCTAATTCAGAAATGGAAAATGCTTTTATAAATCATACTAATTGGGATAATCGAAAAGGGCAGCCTTATGCAATTTCTTGCTCTAAAAAATTAGAAAATTTAATCGAAAGCAATAAAATTCACAAAGGAATTACAGCAACTGCAGGAGGATTTTATGGACCACAGGGACGCGTTTTACGTTTGAATATTCAAGACGAAAATTTAAATTCTAAAATGGATAGTTTTTCATTTAATGAAAATAGAATAACCAATTTAGAAATGGAAACAGCGGCTATTTATGGTCTTGGAAAACTATTAGGTCATGAATGTTTATCATTGAACGCCATTATTGCTAATCGTGCTTCGGGAACTTTTAGCAAAGATCCTTATAAAGCCGTTGATGAATTGATTGCTTATACTTTGGATAAATTGGCTGAATAAAATTAAAAAATGACAACACTAAAAATAGCTGGCGTTCCAGAACATTTCAATCTTCCGTGGCATATAGCAATAGAAAATGGTGATTTTATAGCCAATGAAATCGACTTGAGATGGACTGATGTTCCTGAAGGAACGGGAAAGATGTGTGAAATGCTACGCAATGGCGAAACAGATATTGCTGTTATTCTGACCGAAGGAATTATAAAGGATATAATTGCAGGAAATCCAAGTAAGATTGTTCAAATATATGTTGAATCGCCATTAATTTGGGGTATTCATGTTGCTAAAAATTCAAATTATTACGAAATATCCGATTTGGAAAACAAAAAAGTGGCTATTTCTAGATTGGGTTCTGGCTCTCAATTAATGAGTTTTGAAAATGCTAATAATCAAGGTTGGAACTCCGATTCACTTCAATTTGAAATCGTAAACACAATTGATGGAGCTGTTGAAGCACTCACAAATGGAACAGCTGACTACTTTATGTGGGAACGCTTTATGACAAAACCATTAGTTGACAAAGGTGTTTTTAGGAGAATTGGTGATTGTCCAACGCCTTGGCCGTGTTTCGTAATTGCAGTACGCAATGGAATCCTTGAAAAACATCCAGAGATTGTTTCCGAAATAGTAGAAATCATAAATGCTAAAACTTCTATTTTTAAAGAAATCACAAATATCGACAGTATTTTAGCAACAAAATACAATCAAAAATTAGTTGATATAAAGGAATGGTTAACATTAACAAATTGGTCACAAAAGCAATTTACACAAGCACAATTAGAAGCTATCCAAGATCAATTATTAGCTTTAAAAATTATAGAAAGAAAAGGGAATTTTTCAGAAATTGCAAGAATTATCTAACCAACATTACCAGTTAATCTCTTTAATTTCTTTTGATTTAAAATAGGCATTTGTTTTACTAAAATGCTTATTGCCAAACCATTTTCCTTGATTTGCACTCATAGGCGAAGGATGTCCTGATTCTAAAACTAAATGCTTGGTTCGGTCAATTTTGGATCCTTTTTTTTGAGCAAAACTTCCCCAAAGCAAAAAAACAATATTCTTTTTATTATCAGAGATATTTTTGATAATTGCATCAGTAAATTCATTCCAATTCAAATGTTTGTGGCTGTTTGGACTATCTTTTTGTACCGTTAATGTTGCATTAATTAGTAAGACTCCTTGTTTTGCCCAACGTTCTAAATTTCCAGATGTAGGCAGTAAAAGTCGATCAAAATCCGAATTAATTTCTCTAAAAATATTTCTTAACGAAGGTGGAATTTTTACAGAGTCATTTACAGAAAAACATAAACCATTTGCCTCGCCTTCTCCGTGATATGGATCTTGACCTATGATTACTACTTTTAGATTATCATAATTACAATAATCAAAAGCAGAAAAAATGAGCTCTTTTGGAGGATAACATGAATTTTGAGAATATTCATTGGCAACTGCCAACATTAATTCCTTAAAATACGGCTTTTGTATTTCGGTAGCTAAAACAGTATTCCAGGAAGAGTTTAAATGAAATTCCATTTTTTTAAATATTAAACAAATATACAAATTAGAATCTAAAACTTTAAAATTGATAAAGTTCAGTGACGCTAAAAACTTTCGAAAACTAGTCAATAAAGTCTTAACATTTACTTATTTTTGTATGATAAAATTTCTAAAACATAATGATTAACATTAACGAGAAAACGCTTCTAGATCTTCAATTCCCAACGGTTTTAGAAACAATATCCTCTATTTGCAATACCGACATTGGAAAGCAAAAAGCACTGGAAATAACACCTTTCAAAGAAAAAATTGAATTGACAGATGCTTTGATGCAAACGTCAGAATATCTTTCCTCGTTTCAAAATAATAATGCTATTCCGAATCATGGTTTTGAAAATGTAAATTATGAAATTAAATTTCTAGCTATTGAGGATAGTTTTTTGGAAGTAGGAAGTTTTAGAAAACTAGCAAATATCTCAATATCGGTAAATATCTTACTATTATATTTTAAAAAATTTGACGAATATTATCCCTATTTAAATAAGCGTGCTATTCAAGTTGAATATACAAAAGACATTATTGCCAAAATTGAAGATATAGTTGATAAATATGGTGAAATCAAAGACAATGCTTCTGTTGATTTATTGAATATTAGACGCAATATGAATACTGTTCGAGGAAAGGTTAACCAAAGCTTTGGAATGGCATTAACGCAATATAATTCGTTAGGATATTTAGATGAAATCAAAGAAAGTTTTGTTCAAAATCGTAGGGTTTTAGCTGTTTTATCAATGTATCGAAGAAAAGTGAAAGGCTCAATTCTTGGAAGTTCAAAAACAGGAAGTATCGCCTATATTGAACCAGAAACCACCTTAAATTATTCTCGTGAATTGAGCAATTTAGAATATGAAGAAAAGGAAGAAATCACAAGAATTTTAAAGTATTTAACCAATATAATTCGTCCTTTTTTACCATTAATTGTTCAGTATCAAGATTTTTTGAGTGACATAGATGTAATCGCTGCCAAAGCTAAATATGCTAATCGGATAAATGGTATTTTACCAAAAATAACAACCGAAAAGCGATTGTATTTCAAAGATGCATTTCACCCTATTTTATATTTGAATAATAAAGAAAGTAACCAAATTACGCATTCACAAACCATTGAATTAGATACTGAAAATAGAATAATTGTAATTTCTGGGCCGAATGCTGGTGGAAAAACCATATCCCTAAAAACGGTTGGTTTGTTGCAGTTAATGTTGCAATCTGGCATGCTAATTCCAGTGCATGAAAGGAGTGAAACCTTTCTTTTTGACAGAATTTTAACCGATATTGGCGACAATCAATCCATTGAAAATCATTTGAGTACGTATAGTTATCGTTTGAAAAATATGAATTATTTTTTAAAAAAATGCAACAATAAAACCTTGTTTCTAATTGATGAATTTGGTACTGGTTCCGACCCCGATTTGGGAGGTGCATTAGCAGAAATATTTTTGGAAGAATTTTACCATCGGGAGGCATTTGGAATTATTACGACACATTATTCAAATTTAAAAATGTTAGCAAACGAATTGCCATTTGCTATGAATGCCAACATGTTATTTGATGAAAAAACATTAGAACCCATGTATAAGTTGGCTTTAGGTCAAGCTGGAAGTTCTTTTACATTTGAAGTTGCTCAGAAAAATGGAATTCCTTTTGGATTAATTAATAGAGCAAAAAAGAAGATTGAAGGCGGGAAAGTACGTTTTGACAAAACAATAGCAACACTTCAAAAAGAGCGTTCAAAAATGGAAAAAACGTCTCAAACATTAAAGCAAGAAGAGACAAAAGCCAGAGAAGAAGGAAAGAAATTAGAACATATAAATGTCAAAATAAAGCAAAAATTAGAGAGCTATCAAGAGCTCTATGATAGTAATCAAAAGAGTATTTATATTGGTCAGAAAATAGATGATTTAGCTTCCAAATATTTTAATACAAAAAATAAAAAAGAGCTAGTTTCGGAATTTATGAAAATAATAGAAATAGAAAACTCTAAGCGGATTAAAACTTCATCAAAAGAAGTGAAAGCAACTTTAGAAAAAAAGAAAGAAATCATTCAGGAAGTTACTGTCAAAGTCGAAGAAATTAGGGTTGCAAAAAAAGAGAAAAAACTAAAATTAAATTTGGTTGTAGAAAAACCGAAACCGATATTGAAAATTGGTGATCGAGTTCGAATGTTTGACGGAAAAGCAGTTGGAACAATAGATGGTATCGAAAAAAATAAGGCCACAGTAAATTATGGCGTTTTTACGTCAAAAGTAAGTATAGAAGCATTGGAATTAGTAGAAGCAACAAAAAAGAAATAGCTTATGGAAGGATTACCAAAAGATAAAAAAATCATTCTTTTTGATGGTATTTGCAATTTTTGTGAGGCGTCTGTTTTATTTGTGATTCGACATGATAAAAAAGATGTGTTTCGGTTTGTGGCGATAGAGTCAGATTTAGGAAAAAAAATTATCCAATATATCGGAATGGATTCAAAGCACATTGATAGCATTATTCTATATTCTCCTGGAATTTCTTATTATTATAAATCGCAAGCGGCATTAGAAATAGCAAAAAATCTTGGTGGATTATTTCATTTTGGAACACTTTTTCGGATAATTCCAAATGGCTTACGAAACGTTTTATATGATTATATTGCCAAAAATAGGTATGTTTGGTTTGGAAAAAAAGATTCTTGCATGGTTGCGACAACCGAAATTCAATCAAAATTTTTATAAAAAAAAACTCCTCAATCACTTGAGGAGTTTTCTATTTTTATACTAAAAGGAATTAGTTTTTAATTACCTTTTTAGTTGCAGTTCCTTGATCTGAAGTAATATTCATTAAATACATTCCTGATGCAAGATCAGCAATATTCACTTGTATATTTGTAGCGTCAGTAAAAGAAATTTGTTTTACAACTCTTCCGTTTAAATCTGTCATCGAAATTGATTTCACACTGATATTATCAGAATTTGAAAGTGTAATAAAATCATTAGCAGGGTTTGGTGAAATTGAAAATTGAGAGTTTAAAAATTCATTAACTGCAAGAGTTTGAGATACAGAAAAATTATCAACTATTAAAGCATGAGTTCCAGCTGCATTTAATGGAGTATTGTTTCTTAAACCAAAATAATATACACCAGTTGTTGATGGAGTAAATGTATATGTTTTTTGAACAAATCCAGTTGTTGATAAACCTGTTTCTGTTGCTAAAATACTTGTTTGTGCAGCCACAGTATTTGCTATTCCAGCTGTTAACTGATAATTACCTGTTGCAGTTGTTCCACTTTGATAATTACGAATGTAGTAGGTAACTGTAACTAATTGACCTCCAACTAAATTAACTCCTCTAGAAAACATCCAGTTATCTGCTGCTGCTGCTGCAGGA
>CAIJXW010000103.1 GCA_903824755.1 uncultured Bacteroidota bacterium
ATTGCGTATTGTTATTTCAAACAAAAAGAATACGACCAATCCGGAAACAACTTTCAAAGCTATATTGGAATTGCAAAAGAGGATAAAATTCGTTTGAATGATGCTTATTTAAGATTGGGTGATTGCCGTTTTGTGACTTCCAAATATTGGCCTGCTATGGATGCCTATAACAAGGCAATCGAATTAAAGAGCGTGGATGCTGATTATGCTGCTTTTCAAAAAGCAATTAGCTATGGATTTATAGGGAAAAACGAAAAGAAAATAGAGGATTTTAATAAGTTCTTACAAGCATATAAAACTTCACAATACCGAGATGATGCTTTGTTTGAATTGGCAAATACTTATGTGACAGAGAGCAAAACCGATTTGGCAATTAAAACCTACGATCAATTATTAGCTGAATTCAAAAACGGAACTTATGCAAGCAAAGCTGTTTTAAGAGAAGGATTGGTTTATTATAATGGAAACAAAGATGATTTTGCTATTGCCAAATTCAAAAAAGTTGCCGCCGATTTTCCTAGAACTCCCGAGGCACTTGAAGCAGTTACTACGGCTAGATTGATTTATGTTGATAATGGAAAAGTGGAGGAGTATGCTACTTGGGTTCGCTCATTAGATTTTGTTGAAGTTTCAGACGCCGATTTAGATAACGATACTTATGAAGCTGCTGAAAAGCAATATTTACAGAATAACACGAAACAAGCGATCTCTAATTTAAGTGGTTATGTAGCGAAATTTCCAAAAGGTATTCATGCATTAAAAGCTAATTTTTATTTAGCTCAAGCCTATTATGCAGATGGATTAGAAGCTAATGCAGTTCCGAATTATGAATTTGTTATTGCACAGCCAAAAAGTGAATATACCGAGCAGGCTTTAGTTCGTTTATGTGAAATACATTTAAAGAAAGACGATTTTGCAAAAGCAAATACCGTTTTAACTCGTTTAGAAACAGAAGCCGATTTTCCTCAGAATGTGACCTTTGCACAAGCTAATTTAATGCGTTCTTATTACGAACAAAAAGACTATCCAAATGCGGTGATTTATGCCGATAAAGTGATTGCAAATCCAAAAACTGATGATAAAATAAAAAGTGATGCCCAAATAATCGTTGCTCGATCGGCGATAAATGCAAAAGACGAAGTTAAAGCGCGTTATGCATATTCTGTTTTATTGAAAATTGCAAAAGGGGAATTGGCAGCAGAAGCTTTGTATTATGATGCTTATTTCAAAAATAAAGACGGAAAATTTGCTGATTCAAATAAAACCGTTCAAAAATTAGCTAAAGATTATTCAGGTTACAAGTTTTTTGGAGCTAAAGGATTAATCGTTATGGCTAAAAACTATTACGGGTTGAAAGACAGTTTCCAAGCGACTGCCATTTTAGATAGTGTAATTGAAAATTTCACTGATTTTCCAGAAGTTGTTCAAGAAGCACAAACGGAACTAGATGCTATTAAAGCTGAAGAAAGCAAAACGAATTCGTCAATAGGTAATTAGACGAATAGAAAATAGACGAATAGAAAATAGAAAATAGATTGTTATGAATGATTTTAAGAGACATAATTTTAAAAAACTTAAAATTTGGCAAATGTCAATGGAATTGTCAAAAACAATTTTCGAATTGACCTCTAATTTTCCAAGCTCTGAAAAATTTGGATTAATTACTCAGATGCAAAGATGTTCTGTTTCTATGCCTTCAAATATAGCAGAGGGTTCAAGTAGAACAAATAAGTCATTTAGTCATTTTCTTGATATTTCACTAGGTTCTTCTTTTGAATTGCAAACTCAATTATTAATAGCTATTGCTAATAATTTTATTTCAGATGAAGTAACAAAAAATATAGAGTTAAAAATAGAAGAATTTCAAAAAACAACAATGACCTTTCAAAATACTTTAAATTAAATTATATGTATAACAAAAAAAATAGTTCTCAATTTTATAATGCAGATAGTCTATTGTCTATCCGTCTATTTTCTATTTGTCTATTATTTGGTTTCCAATTAGCTGTCGCTCAAAAGAAAGATGAAAACATTGGAACCGAAGTGGTAAATGTAGTAAAAGCATACACGCCAACAATTTCGGATGCTTTTAAAGTAAAAGAATCACCTGTTCTTACTGATGAGGACAATTCAAAAAAAGAAGCAATTCAATATTCCATTTTTTCATTTCCTGTTGCGTCTACTTTTACCCCTACAAAAGGAAAATCAGCTTCTGTAGAAAATGCAGCCAAAGAAAAATTATTTGGTAACTACGCCACTTTTGCAGCAGGAACCTACGGAACAATTAATGCCGAATTATTTGCAACCAAAACCTTAAAAAATGGAGATTATGTTGGGGCAATGTTTCGTCATCTCTCTTCGCAAGGAGGAGTTAAAGATGTGGTTTTAGATAATAACTTTTCAAACACTTCACTTGATGCAACCTATGGAAGTAAGTCAGGTAAAATATCTTGGAATGCTGAATTGGGATATCAGAGACAAGGATACAATTGGTATGGTTTAAATCCGTTATTTTATGAGAATTTAGTGCCTTCGGATAAGGATTTATTTTTGAGTAAAATTAATCCAAAACAAGTTTATCAGAATGTTTATTTAGGGGGAAAGATTGCAATAAACGAATCTGCTTTTAAAGAAGCTACGCTTAAATTTAGTCATTTTTCGGATTCATATGCTTCCGCAGAAAATAGATTGGTTATCAAGCCTGCTGCACATTTTGAAATTAGCGATATAAAATTGAAAACTAACTTTGTTTTGGATTATCTAAGCGGAAGTTTTGATAATGATTATTTTAATACCACTTCAATAAAATACGGATCTACTATATTGGGAATTCAGCCAACTTTTAATTATTTTAAAAAGGAGTTGTCAATCAATTTTGGTTTAGGAATTTATTATAATTCATTGGCTCAAACTGAAATTTCAGAGGCGAAAAGCAAATTGTTTATTTATCCAAATATTACGGGTTCATTTAATGTTGTTGGGGATTTAATGATTGCCTATGCCGGGTTGGAAGGGGAGTTAATACAAAATTCATATCCAGATTTTGTTCAAGAAAACTTTTTTATGTCACCTACTAGTGCTGTGTCACCTACCGATCAAAAATACGATTTGTACTTGGGTTTAAAAGGAAAATTATCCAATACAATTGGGTATAATGTTCGTGGTTCTTTTAAAAATGAAGAAAATAAAGCCTTGTATAAAAGCAATGCATACAATCCTTTAAATACAAATGCATCAGGTTATGCTTTTGGAAATTCATTCGGAATAATTTATGATAAGGTTAAAACACTAAGTTTCTTTGGAGAATTAAAAGCAGATTTTACAAAGAACTTTTCTGTTGGCGTTAACGGAACATTAAACAGTTATGGAATTCAAGACGAGCAAGAAGCATGGAATCTTCCAGCAATTCAATTAAGTTCTTTTGTTGATTATACTTTCAATTCAAAATGGTATGCCAGTGCAAAAGTGTTTTTTGTAGGACAAAGAAAAGATGTGATTGCATTTCCAAGTTTGGCAAATGTATTTCCACCAATGTATTCTCAAGAAACAACAACATTAAACAGTTATTTCGATTTGAATGCACAAGTGGGTTGCAAACACAGTGAGCGATTGACTTTCTTCTTTAAAGGAAATAATTTAGCTAATCAAAACTATCAGAGATGGGCAAATTATCCGGTTCAAGGAATTCAAGTGATGTTGGGTGCAAATTATAAATTTGATTTCTAATAGCACCTTTAATTTCTTAATGAAAAAACAAGTTTTAGAACGGTACCATCAAATCCTTCAGGATCGTATTGATGTCTTTAGGGATATGATATCGGGTTTAACCGAAGATGCACAAAATGATGCCAAAGGCTCTGCAGGAGATAAGCACGAAACGGCATTGTCGATGATGCATTTGGAGCAAGAAAAACTGAATTATAAATTACAAGAAATTTTGGCTCAAAAAGCCATTTTAGATAAAATTAATCCCAATGCAAAGCATACTAAAATTGCTTTAGGAAGTTTGGTTCAAACTAAAGGTATGTTACTTTTTATATGTGCAGCTTTGCCAAAAACAACTATTGATCAATCGATTATTATTGCGGTTTCTCCTCAATCGCCTTTAGGAAGTAAATTAATGGGTAATTCAGTTGGTTTTTCATTTGAAATTAACACATCCAAATTCACCGTAGAAAATATATTCTAAAACAATTAGTACATTAAAATTAATAGCGTAACTTTAATAGATAAACTTTAATTTTATATGGTATATCATGAAATATCTTATTGCATCAATTGCACTTCTTATTGTTGGATGTTCAAATACTAGATCGGTATTAAAGAAAAACACCTATTCCAATCCTATTGAAGGTACTTGGGTTTTGAAAAGCGTGCTTATGGGTGATGCTTTGGACATGCCTTGTGGGTTCAGTATTGAAGGCAAAAGTAGAGATATGAACTTGATCCTAACTTCAGAAAAAGAGATTTCAGGCGAAAAGAAAAAACTGTTTGGTCAATCAACTGTGAATGATTTTATGGGTTGGTATACTATTTTATCATTTGAAAAAAAAACCAAAACTGGTAAGATCAAATTCGAGCCATTGGTTTCAACTAAAATGGCTTCAGAAAATACTACTTTAATGGAATGTGAAAATCGATACC
>CAIJXW010000104.1 GCA_903824755.1 uncultured Bacteroidota bacterium
TAATAAAATCTTTGTTATTTATCAAATCCTCGTTAATTGAAATGGCTGCTTCCGAACCAACAACCGATTTTAAATTCATAATTTGCCCGCATCTATTTATTGCTTCTAATTTTACTTTTACTGTGCTTCCTTTTGTGACAGTTTGCTGTTCGGCAATTGCTTCTAAATAAATTCCGCCACACGCCAAAATAATTTTCTTTAATTCTTCAGTTTTTATTGGTTTCCAGTGTTTTTCATCTAATTTTTGAATCAATTCATAGGCTTGAACCAATTTCGGAATACTGGCAGCAGGATTTTTAAAATCAAATTCTTTTTCTACTGAATCTAATAATTTACCGATAGTATTTCCGCCTGGTATTCTATTCCAAGTAGTATCAATTCCTTCAAAAATAGTAGATTTATCCTTCAAATTTTCTCCTTTAAGAAATTCAAGATATTCGATTTCTTCGCCTCTAGTTCCTGTACTGCCAAAACCTTGCGATTGATGCCGACTTCTACTTAAAGCAGCAATTTCTTGATTTGATTTTCCAAATAATGGGTAAAAAGATCCAATTTGTAACGAGCTCAAATTTGATTTATCGGCGGCTTCAAATTTTTCTTTGCTACCATAAAACCACCATGATGTATTGAAAAACAATCTTTTAGGTTGCCAAATAGACACATATTTTAGTTGGTCATTAAAGCTATTTGAATTATTTGCTAAATCAAAACTTTCGACACTCAAAATAGCCGAAGCCGTGTGATGTCCATGAGTTGTTCCTGACGAGCGATGATCAAAACGGTTTATAATTACGTCTGGTTGAAATTTTCTGATAGTCCAAACAATATCGCTTAGCACTTTCTGTTTGTCCCAAATAGTTATTGTTTCGTCAGCATTTTTTGAATAACCAAAATCATTTGCACGAGAAAAAAACTGTTCTCCGCCATCAATTTTTCTAGCTTCTAGGAGTTCTTGAGTTCTAATAACGCCCAAAATTTCTCGCAATTCAGAACCAATTAAATTTTGTCCTCCATCGCCACGAGTCAAAGAAAGATAACCTGTTCTAGCCTTTTTTTCATTTGATAAATAAGAAATTAATCGTGTGTTTTCATCATCAGGGTGTGCCGCAATATACAATACACTTCCTAGAAAATTAAGTTTTTTTATTTGATGAAAAATCGTTCCAGCATCTGGTTTTATTGGGGTTTGTGCCAAAATATATTGATGCGAAAAAAGGAAAAGGAAAAGTGCTATTGCAAACTTTTTTGTCATTTTTGTTAATTTAGTAAACGATAGCTTCAAATGTACTAATTAAATTTGAAATACATTTTTGAATGGATTATATATGAGTTAAAATTAAGAACATTGGATAATTTATTTAAAACATAAATTCTTAATCAACAAATTCTTTTTCTTCAAAAGTGTTTTTGATTATAGAAACACCTTTTTGCAAAAGTAAATTGTTGGGATAAATTATTTTTTCGCCATCTATTGCTTTTAGATACACATGAAAAGCTCGAATATCTTCAATTTCTCCTTCAACTGGAAAGTCTTTATCATGAATTTTTATAAAATCTCCAATTTTAAAAGGAAAAGAAAAGAACAAAATAATTCCCGAGGTAATATTACTTAAAATTGACCAATTAGCAAACATGGCGACTCCTACAACTGTAGTCACAGAAGAAATAGCAACAATAATATCTTTTGTTTGAACTCCCCAAATAATAATAGTAGAAAAAAGAGCCAAAATATTGATAAATAGATGAATATATTTGATTACAAGTCGGGTTCGATGTTCAATAATTTCACTAGTTTTGGCATATTTCCGAATTAACTTTGAAGTCAAAATTCGTAATCCCAGCACAAGAAATAAGACTACTCCTGTGCCAATAATTTCAGTAATAAATTGTTCAAAAAAAAGCATAAATCAGTAAATTAAGTTAGACTATTTAGATATTGAAATACTTTGTCAACGGGCAATCCCATAACATTTGCATACGAACCCTCAATTTTTGAAACCCCAATAAACCCTATCCATTCTTGAATTCCATAAGCACCAGCTTTGTCAAATGGTTTATAATTTTCTAAATAATAATGAATTTGATCATCGCTCAATTTGTTAAATGTAACTTTGGTAATGTCAAAAAGAGTTTCTGTTTTTTCTACTGTTTTAAAACAAACAGATGTAATAACTTGGTGAGTATCATTTGATAATGATTTTAAAATTCGGACTGCATCGTCATAGTCGGTCGGTTTTCCGACTGCTTTTTCATTGTGCCAAACTAGTGTATCGCTTGTTATCAAAATTTCATTTTCTTGCAAATCGCCTTCAAATGCTGCAGCTTTCAATTCGGCCAAATAGTTAGTTATAGCTTCTCCCTTCAATTCTTGTGGAAATACCTCTTCGATTTCTTTTATTCGTATTTCAAAATCCAAGTTTAAATCTCTAAAAAACTGTTGTCTTCTAGGCGATCCTGATGCTAGTATGATTTTATAGGTGTTCAATTTTGAATTAAACATAGTGTTTTATGTTTAAAGTTATCAAAAAAATTGAGATAATTCCAAAGAAAAACACAACCTTACAGATATAGGAAATCGTTCGGAATTCTGTTTGTTTTTTATCTGTCAAAAGTGGGATCAAAATATAAATTAGTGGACTAATCATCGTGATGATAAAGTAGAGAACACTAGAGTATAATTGATTAGCAAATAGGTATTTATAAATATAAAATAAATTCCCAAGCACTAATAAAATACCAATAAACGAAGCTGATTTTTGATTTATTAACCAAGATTTTTTAGTGATTACTATTTCCAAATTTTCTAAAATTTCAATTAATAAATGAATTAAAAAAGTAAAAATAGCATAGTCTAAAAGTATTTTGAACAGCAATAATAAACCAACCGTATTTTCTTGATTTAATGTCGGAATAATATCAAATATTCCAACTGAAATTAAACTAATTGCTGGCATTAGTGCATTTAAAAATAGTCTTATCGGACTATTTTTTGCCAAAGTAGAAACAGTAAAATAATTGATAACGGCAATAATTATGAATAAAGAAGCAAAATTTGGTTTCCCAATAACATTAGAAAGATAAAATCCAATTCCTACTCCAAGAAGGTTTAAAATGATGTAGAGCGTGTTTGCGTTTGATTCAGAAAATGTGTTTCCAATCAATGAATTTTCGTGGTTTTTTGTATTTATATTTTCAAAATCGATAATAGCATTCATTAGATTTCCTGCACCAAAAACTAAAATTGTTGCTAAAATGAAAAGTAAAAATTGCCAATCTTTAAGTGCAAGTTCAATGTTTTGAAGTTTGAGAAAACCAAAATGAAACACGAGCAACATAAAAGCAAGTGTGAGTAAGTTTTTGTATCGAAAAAGCCTTATATATTGTAGCATTAAAATTGATAATTAAAAATTAGTCGTGTTTTCCATTATAATATAAATGCCATTTTCCTTGCACTTTCATGACCTGTTCTATCACATCACGAACAGCTCCTTTCCCGCCATTTCTATGAGAAATATAGGACGAAATAGCCTTAATTTCAGGACTAGAATCTTGAGGGCAAGTGGGCAATCCGACCAATTGCATGACGTGAAAATCTGGAATATCATCGCCCATATAAAGCACATGATTTGGATCTATTTGATACAATTCGATATATTCGTTGAAGGTTTCGACTTTGTTTGGAGCTGCTAAATGAATGTCTGTAATCCCTAGATTTCTCAAACGAATGCGAACCCCTTCGTTGCTTCCGCCAGAAATAATACAAACATTATAGCCACTTTCTAATGCTGCTTTCATTGCAAATCCGTCCCGAATATTCATCACCCGAAGCATTTCGCCAGTAGGAGTGACATGCACCGAGCTGTCAGTCAAAACGCCATCTACATCAAAAATGAAGGTGGTGATTTCGTTCATTATTTCTTTATAACTTTTTGCCATTTTCTTGAATCGATTGGGTTAGTATTTTGTAAATATTTTTTTTATTTTCATCTAATAAAAACTCTAGATGGGCATTAATGGTATTTTTGTCATTTCGGATTGCGGGCCCAGTTTGTGCCTCTTTTGGTGAAATGGCATCTATTTTTTTTACTGTTTCTTCAATTAGTGGTTTCAAAATATCAAATGAAATTCTGTTTTCTGTACAAATTTCACTTCCAATTTGGTACATATAATTTACAAAATTATTTACGAAAACTGCCGCAACGTGCAACGCTTTTCTTTGAGATGAATCCATTTGAAAAACTTTTTCAGAAATGCTATTTGCTAACATTTCTATGGTTTTTAAATCCGAATCATTTTCGGCTTCGATGCCAATAGGTATTGATTTAAAATCTACCGATTTGTTTTTTGAAACACTTTGAACAGGATAAAAAACGCCTCTTCTATTTTTTGAGTTAATTTCAGCAATTGCTGCACTTCCCGAGGTGTGAACTACGAGTCTATCAGTGAACAATAATTGCTCGGAAACCCAATTTATAGCATCATCTGAAACAGCAATAATATATAGGTCTGCCTTTTTTAATTCTCGAAAATCAGAAATAATTTGGTGCGATTCAAGAACATTAGATAGGGCTGCTTTATTTCTGGCAAAAGCTTGAATAATCTCTATTTCTGAACTTTCAGAAAAAGCTTTGATGAGATGATGGGCCACATTTCCAGAACCGATAATTACTACTTTTATCATTTGACAAAATTATTGATTTTTTCTCAACTATTTTAAAATAACTATTTATTGATTTTTTTCTCTTAATATACTCTTAATGATTATCAAATTAAAGTATAATTAGACAATTTTATTTTACTTTTGCATAACTTTTTCAAAAACAAATTTTCCAAAAAAATGGACAAAAAAATTATCTCCTTTTTGTTTTCAACACGATTAATGGCTTTCTTATTTATTTCATTTGCCACGTCAATGGCGGTTGGCACTTTTATAGAGAGCAAATACAACACCGATACAGCACGAATCTGGGTGTATAACGCCTGGTGGTTTGAGGCAATCATGTTGTTTTTCTTAATTAATTTTGCAGGAAATATTAAGCGATATCAATTGTTAAAGAAAGAAAAATGGGCAACTTTACTTTTGCATTTTTCTTTTATTTTTATAATTATTGGAGCAGGAATAACCCGATATATTAGCTTTGAAGGAATGATGCCCATTCGTGAAGGAGCTACCGAAAATCAATTTTATTCTGACAAAATGTTTCTAACTGTTTTTGTAGATGGAGATTATCAAGGAGAGCTTCGAAGAAGAGTTTTTGAAAAACCGCTATTATTATCGCCAGTAACCAATAATGATTTTTCAATCTCTGAAAGATTTGACAAAACACCTTTCAAGATTTCCTACAAAAATTATTTGATGGGCGCTAGTGAAGTAATTCAGCCAAACCCAAAAGGAAGTTTATTTTTCAAGATGGTCGAATCTGGAGATGGCACTCGGCATGAACATTTTTTGAAAGAAGGAGAAGTGCAAAGCATTCATAATATGCTTTTTTCTTTGAATAAATTTGTCAAAGGAGCCGTAAATATTAATACTCTTGGCGAAAGCTATACAATTCAGACTCCGTTTGAAGGCGATTTTATGCGAATGGCAGATAAATTTAAGGGCAAGGTTTTGAAAGACCAAGAGCAACCTTTGATGATGCGTTCGTTATATAATGTTGGAGGTACTCAATTTGTATTTCCGGAGGTAGCTATCAAAGGAAATTTGGGATATAGTGCAAAAAATGACTATAAAGCAAAAAGTAGAGAAGATGGTTTGATTGTGACAATTGACTCAGAGGGACAACAAAAAGAAGTGACTTTGATAGGCAATAAAGGTGCTATCGGTGAGCCTAAAACAATCAAAATCGGAAAATTAGAATACACACTTTCTTTTGGAAGTAAGGCTTATATTTTGCCATTCAAAATCAAATTGAACGATTTTATTGCTACAAAATATCCAGGAACAGAAAAAAGTTATTCGTCCTATGAAAGCAAAGTAACCGTTCTGGATACTACTAAAAAATTTGATGCAAGAATCTATATGAACAATATTTTAGACTATAAAGGGTATCGGTTTTTTCAATCTTCTTTCGATCCTGATGAAATGGGAACAGTATTATCTGTAAATCATGATTTTTGGGGAACTTTAATCACCTATATTGGATATTTTATATTGTTTTTTGGATTAATGGCAATTATGTTTACAAAACATTCTCGATTTGCGGATATCAAACGAAAACTAGAAATTGTTAAAACTAAAAAATCAAAATTAATTACGATTTTATTGGTTTTTCTGAGTTGTTCCGTTTTTGGGCAAACCCATACCGATAAGCCAATTGGTGTAAAAGAAATCGATTCATTAATTCTGAAATTTAAAGTTTCAGAAGCCCATGCGGCAAATTTTGGAAGGCTGATTATTCAAGATGCAGGGGGCAGAATGAAACCTGTAAATACTTTTTCGTCAGAATTATTAAGAAAAGTGAGTCATAGTGATACTTATAAAGGAATGAATTCGGATCAAGTGTTTTTGTCGATGACACAATTTCCAAATGCGTGGTTTGAAATACCATTAATTTATTTAAAGGCGGGAAATGATAGCATTAGAAATATTATTGGAATAGATAAAGAGGCAAAATATGCTCCCTTTATATCTTTTTTTGATAGCAAAGGAAACTATAAATTATCACCATATTTAGATGGTGCATACAAAGCGGCCAACCCAGATCAATTTGAAAAAGATTTTATCGAGGCTGACAAAAAAGTGAATTTATTAAACTCGGCATTGAGTGGCAGTATTTTGAGAATTTTTCCTTTGCCAAAGGATAAAAACTTCAAATGGATTTCGCATCTAGAAATTGGAAATGCTGGTTTGAAAGGCATGGATTCTATTTTTGCTTCACAGATTCTACCTGTATATATGCTTTCACTAGACAAAGCCAATACTAGCAAATCCTATAAAGAAGCTGATTTTTATTTGAACGGAATTAAGAAATTTCAACGAAAATACGGTTATATGGTTATGCCTACCGAAAACCGAATCACCTCAGAAATTCTTTATAATAAGTATGATGTTTTCAAAAAATTATATTATTGGTATGTGCTTGCGGGAATATTCATGTTGTTCCTAACGATAGTAAAGATTTTCAAAGACAATAAATTGATGGCTATTTTGGTCAATAGTATGCATATAGTTATCGGATTATTGTTTGCAATTCACACATTAGGATTAATTGCACGATGGTATATATCGGGTCACGCTCCTTGGAGTAATGCTTATGAATCAATTATTTATGTGGCTTGGGCAACGATGTTTTTTGGTTTGGCATTTGACCGAAAATCAAAACTTACGGTTGCTTCATCGGCATTTGTTACCGCCATGATTTTGATGGCTGCCTATATGAATTGGATCGATCCAGATATCGCTAATTTGCAACCCGTTTTGAATTCCTATTGGTTAATGATTCACGTGGCGGTAATTGTTGCCAGTTATGGGCCATTTGCATTAGGAATGATATTAGGCTTTGTTTCATTGGTATTAATTTTCTTTACAAATGATAAAAACAAAGAAAAAATGGCTTTGAATATAAAAGAAATTACCTATATCAACGAAATGGCACTTACGATAGGTTTAGTAATGTTGACTATTGGGAATTTTCTTGGCGGACAATGGGCAAATGAAAGCTGGGGTCGATATTGGGGTTGGGATCCA
>CAIJXW010000105.1 GCA_903824755.1 uncultured Bacteroidota bacterium
GCTACTACCTTTAACCAAAACATTGGGGCTTGGAATGTGAGCAGTGTGACCAATATGTCTTCTATGTTTTCAAGCGCTATTTCCTTTAACCAAAATATTGGGGCTTGGAATGTTAGCAATGTGACTAATATGGGTGGTATGTTTGATCAAGCTAATATCTTTAACCAACCTATTGGTTCTTGGAATGTTAGCAATGTGATTGCTATGGGTTATATGTTTAGGCAAGCTATTGTCTTTAACCAACCTATTGGTTCCTGGAATGTGAGTAGTGTGACCAATATGTCTAATATGTTTAGTAACGCTTCCGCCTTTAACCAGCCTATTGACTCTTGGAATGTGAGTAGTGTTATCGATATGGATTCTATGTTTTTTAATAATCCTATGTTTGGGACTTCCTCGTTTGACCAACCTATTGGATCATGGAATGTTGGTAATGTAACTAATATGTCATCTATGTTTGCAGGAGCACAACTTTCTATAAATAATTATGATGCGCTACTAATAGGTTGGGCAACAATAGCACCAAATGAGAATCCTTTAGAACCAAATGTTGTTTTTTCAGGAGGCAATTCTTATTATTGTAATGGCTATGCAGCAAGAACTTCTATACTTAATACTTACAATTGGACTATAACAGATTTAGGGTTAGCAATTAATTGTAGTGATTTAGCCACGGAAGTCTTTGATAAAAGTAGTGTAAGCGTATATCCTAACCCTACTTCAAGTTTGTTAAATACAATGATTGAACCCAGTATCGCCAATCAGCACTATACCATAACCGATGCTTTAGGAAAAATCGTTCTAAAAGGGAACCTTAACGAAGGCGACACAACCATAAATGTAGAGCTATTATCAAAAGGTATTTATTATTTAAAGGTATCAGATAAAACCGCAAGCAAGTTTATTAAAGAATAAATTTTGGAGTTTGTTAAATCAAAAAACCCGACACTTTCGTATCGGGTTTTGTTTTGCTCCCTCGATTGGAGAAAGTTGCAGTTTTGACTCAATGATTGATTATTCAATTATCTTAAAATCAATGGTATAGATTTTAATTTAAAAAATTATATGTCAAAAAACAAAGATGTTTAAAAAAACAAAATTATCTAACCTCTTCAAATAACTGATTATGTTACCCTATCAATTCTTGATGAAATGCTTCTGCTTTTTGACATAATTCTACTAATTAAGTTTTTTTTCTATCTTAAATTATGTAAAAGTCTTGTCAGGTTTTTTGGGCTCAGCTTAGTATGACTTTATCATACATATAAACTAGTTAGCAAATATGCTTAAATCCGCCATTTCAGTAGAAACTATGCACTATGCAAAAACACTTCTGCAGGAATACTAAAATAGTCCTTTAGTTTCTGTGCCATCTTCAATGTGATTTCGCGTTTACCAGATAGAATTGCAGAAACATGGCCTTTACTTCCAATGATTGGTTCCAAATCTTTAGCCTTCATTCCCATTTCCTGCATTTTGTATTTGATTACTTCCAAAGCGTCTAATTCAGGTAAATGATAATGCTTTTCATCATAATCTTTTATCAAAACAATGAGTAAATCTAATTCATCACTTTGCGGAGTATTTGGCTCGGCATTAAATATCTCCATCATTCGTAGAGAAGCTTTATTGTAATCTTCATCTGTTTTCAATACTTTCCAGTTCATAATTAAATCTTTTTGTTTGTTAAAATTGTAGTGTCAAAAGCAATGGTTTCAACATTTATTTTGTCATATTCCTTATGTGTGCCAAACCAAATCACATAACATGCTTCTTGTAAAAAGTTTATAGAAATAATCAATCGATAATCATTTCCTTTAATGTTGAAAACAACTCGGTTATTATTCACAATACTAGCATTTCCATACACTTTCTTGAGCTCATTGAAATTACTAAATCCATGTTTAGAAAACTCATTATACCAAATCAGCAATTGAGTTTCTGCGATTGGATACTTTTTGATATAAAATAAAATCGTCTTCTTTACAAGGATTTTCATTTGACAAAAGTAACAAAAGTTTTCAATTTGCAAACTTTTTTATGGAGAAATTTTGAATAAACGCACATTTGCTTACAGTCGTTTGTTATAATGGCTAGTTTTGGCTTTATCGGAAATGTATTCGCTGATTGAAATTTTTGTTATATTTGGAATGGAAAGTGATTAAATCCCGCCACTTCGCCGATCAGAAAAAATTATATTTATTACTTATTTTTATATCCCAAAATATCTTATTTTAACTGCTAAAATTCACAAGTCCAATACAACTTCTACTCAATGCCAGTGAGGTTTTGCAAAATGGTAGAAATAAAAAAGAGGTCAAAAACGACCTCTTTTTTCAATTTGCTCCCCCTATTGGAAAAAGTTACAATTTTAATGCGATGATAATTTATTTAACAATCAAAAAAACAAAGAGTTAACAAATAATTATTTGTCGCAATTATTATCTTCATACTTCTTCGGAGAAAATCACTTTAAAATCATTAAAACCCATTCATTTGAATGAACTACTATTGATTAAAGAGTTTTTATTGTTTAATATCAATACTGCATTATTATGTATAGACACATTATATTATATTGAAGTTGTGGAGATTAACCTTAAAATAGCAACAACCAATAATTATTTATTTAGCAAACAATTTTAATAAAATGACTATATTTGAAATAAATAATGGGATACAAACTTTCCCCAATCTACCCAAATTTGGGGTGATAAGCGAATGTTTATAGCGCCTATACACTAGTTATGCCTCATGCCACGAAACATCAAAACAGTAATAAAATAAATAAAACTCATGAATAGAATAATACTTTCAATTTTGACCATGATTCCATTTTTAGGTTTCGGACAGAGTTATACATCTTATTTAACTGGCAGTGCTACTGACATTGTTACCAATCCTTCTGGAGGTGTATGCTTAATGGGAGGAGCAACAGAAGACGACAATGCTATGAAATGGTTTCTACAAAGAGCTAATGGAGGAGATATCTTAGTATTAAGGACAACAGGTTCTAACGGTTATAATTCCTACCTTTATTCGGGATTAGGAGTAACCGTAAATTCGGTTGAAACGATTGTTTGCAACAACGCTTTAGCAAGTAGTGACCCTTACGTCATTCAAAGAATTCAACAAGCTGAAGCGATTTGGTTCGCAGGCGGTGACCAATGGACCTATATAAATTATTGGAGAAATTCTCCCGTTGATAGTGCAATTAATCAAGCTATTCAGCAAAAAAATATTGTAATTGGCGGAACTAGTGCGGGTATGGCAATACAAGGAAAGTATTATTTTTCTGCTCAATATGGAACGGTCACATCCGCTGCTGCTCTTTCCAATCCATTTAATAGTCTGGTAACAGTCGATTCATCTGCATTTATTAACAATAACTTTTTAGATAATACAATAACCGACACTCATTTTGATAACCCCGACAGAAAAGGCAGACTTGTAACATTTTTAGCCAGAATTCACACGGACTATGGGGTTTATGCAAATGCTATTGCTTGTGACGAATATACTGCCATATGCATAGACACCACTGGAATAGCAAGAGTTTTTGGCGGACACCCCACATATGATGATAATGCTTACTTCATTCAGTCAAATTGTGAGCTAACAATTCAATCACCTGAAAACTGTTCATCAGGAAGTCCTTTAACGTGGAATTTGGGTGGACTAGCTTTAAAAACTTATCAAATCAAAGGAGACAGTACTGGGAGCAAAACATTTGATTTAAATACATGGCAATCTGGTTCAGGAGGCACTTGGTTCAATTGGAGCATTTCAAACGGAGTTTTTTCTGAACAAACAGGTACGGCTATAAATTGCTCACCTTTATCAGTTAATAATCTATCTGTAGATTCAGAAATAGTGATATATCCTAATCCTACAACGGACATAGTAACAATGGTATTTAATGGTGATTTCAATTCAGAAAATCAAATATATATTTACAATAATCTTGGACAGGAAATTTATGTGCCAATCACCAATGCTAACAATCATATTGTGGCCGATTTGAGTAACTTAGATAATGGATTATATCTCATTAAAATTAATGGAAAAAAAGGGAAAATATATCAAAATAAAATAATTAAAATTCGATAGGCACGAAGGCATAACACGGGTTTGGCAAAAGTGGCGGTTCAGTGCTCCGCTGACACATTTACGGTTAATCAAAGTTTGGTTCTCCGCATCAACATTAGTAGTGTAAATCGCCACCTTCGCCAAGCCCGAAACCGTTAGCGGTCATGCCTAAACAGACGCGATCTAATATAAAAGAACATTAAATAAATAACGATTAAAAATAGATGAAATGAAAAAAATATGCGTCATATTAGTAGCTCTTTTAAGTTTGACC
>CAIJXW010000106.1 GCA_903824755.1 uncultured Bacteroidota bacterium
ATAAATTATTCCAACTATTGCAATTGCTGCCATTGCTGCAAAGAAAACGGCTCCAGCAGCTATATCTTTGATGAAACCTATTTTTTCATGATATTCTGGGTGAATAAAATCGGCTATTTTTTCGACAGCAGTATTTAGACTTTCAATACCCAAAACCAAAGCAAACGCAAGGGTTTGAAACATCCAATCACTCTTTGATATAGAAAAGTAATAACCTGCAAATTGAAACGCAATAAAAATTGAAAACTGGACCATAATACTATGTTCTGTACTTATCAATTTTAATGCCCCTTTAAATGCAAAAATAACACTCTTTAATCTTCCAGTAAAAAACGTATTGTCTTTTTGAAATTCCATATCTAATTTAAATTGTGGCTAGTGCAGCATCATAATTTGGTTCCTCTGCAATTTCGCCAACTTGCTCAGTATGAACTACAGTTCCCGATTCGTCTATTACAATAATCACTCTAGAATGCAATCCGTTCAAAACACTTCCTTGAATTTCAAGGCCATAATTTTTGCCAAATTCACCTGTATTAAAATCAGATAGATTGATTACGTTTTCTAATCCTTCGGCACCACAAAAACGTTTTTGAGCAAAAGGTAAATCTCTAGAAATGCACAAAACTTTTGTGTTGTTTAAGCTACTTGCTTTTTCGTTAAAGGTTCTAACCGAAGTGGCACAAGTTCCAGTATCTATACTTGGAAAAATATTTAAAACCAATTTGCTGCCTTCAAAATCTGCCAAAGTAGCCATTGATAAATCTGTTTTTAATAAATTAAAATTGGGAGCTTTTGACCCCACTTTTGGTAATTCGCCAGATGTATTTATTGGATTTCCTCCTAATGTTATTGTTGCCATTTTATTTTTTTAAATTAAGCCTCAAAAGTAAGGAAATATATTGGTAATAAAAAAAACCAATATTCTGGATTGAATAGGATTGATTTTTAGAGCCTTTTATTATCAGAAAATAACTATTTTAGTTACTATAAAATTTTTTAGTTACCACGATAGTTTTTTTCTATCAAAAATAAATTATTGATAGAAAAAATAAAGGTAAATTTGTAATTGAATTTAAAAACATTCACAATTATGGAAAATAAAACGAATCCGAGTACAACCTCTTATAATGTAAACAGTGAAAGCAAGTGCCCTTTTTCTGGTGGTTCAGCACCAAAAAAAGCTGCAGGAGCAGGTTATTCTAACCGTGACTGGTGGCCAAATCAATTGCGATTAAATATTTTACGCCAACATTCATCTCTTTCAAATCCGATGGGAGAAACGTTTGATTATGCAAAAGAATTTCAATCATTAGATTTAGCGGCTTTAAAAAATGATATAAATCAAGTGATGACAACCTCACAAGATTGGTGGCCAGCGGATTATGGACATTATGGACCGTTTTTTATTCGTATGGCTTGGCACAGTGCAGGAACCTATCGAATTGCCGATGGGCGAGGTGGAGCAGGAGCAGGGACACAAAGATTTGCCCCTTTAAATAGCTGGCCAGACAATGCTAATTTAGATAAAGCACGTTTGTTATTGTGGCCAATAAAACAAAAATATGGCAAGAAAATTTCTTGGGCCGATTTAATGATTCTTGCAGGAAACTGTGCTTTGGAGTCTGCAGGATTCAAGACATTTGGTTTTGCAGGTGGTCGTGAAGATATTTGGGAGCCACAAGAAGATATCTATTGGGGAACCGAAAGCGAATGGCTTGGAGACAAAAGATATAGCGGAGACCGTGAATTGGAAAATCCTTTAGCAGCCGTTCAAATGGGATTAATTTATGTTAATCCAGAAGGTCCTAATGGACTTCCTGATCCCGTTTTGGCAGCCCACGATATTCGAGAAACTTTTGCTCGAATGGCTATGAATGACGAAGAAACGGTTGCGTTAATTGCTGGTGGACACACATTAGGAAAAACGCACGGTGCTGCAGATCCTAACCAATATGTAGGGCCTGAACCAGCCGCCGCTTCTATTGAAGAGCAAAGCCAAGGTTGGAAAAACTCTTTCGGAACTGGTAATGCAGGTGATACTATCACGAGTGGACTGGAAGGTGCTTGGACAAAAACGCCAACAAAATGGAGTAATAATTATTTTGAAAACCTATTTGGTTTTGAATGGGAATTGACAAAAAGCCCTGCTGGAGCTCATCAATGGACACCAAAAGAGGGTGCTGGTGCTGGACTTGTTCCTGATGCTCACGACCCTTCTTTGAGTCATGCGCCGTTTATGTTAACCACAGATTTGTCGCTTCGATTTGATCCAGTATATGAAAAAATATCAAGACGATTTTTAGAAAATCCTTCCGAATTTGATGATGCTTTCGCAAGAGCTTGGTTTAAACTAACACATAGAGATATGGGGCCTAAATCTCGTTATTTGGGTGCAGAAGTTCCTGCCGAAGAATTAATCTGGCAAGACCCTATCCCAGCTTCAAATTCTCAAACAATAACTAAAGGTGACATAGATACCCTAAAAAAAGCAATTCAGAATTCAGGACTTTCAATTTCAGAATTAGTTGCTACGGCTTGGGCTTCGGCAGCTACTTTTAGAGGTTCAGATAAAAGGGGAGGAGCTAATGGAGGTCGAATTCGTCTGGCACCACAAAAAGATTGGAAAGTAAATAATCCAGCACAATTGAAAAAAGTTCTAAACGAGTTAGAACAAATTCAAAAAGATTTTAATAGCAAACAAACTACTACAAATGTATCAATTGCGGATTTAATTGTATTGGGTGGTTGCGTTGGAATTGAAATGGCGTCAAAAAATGCAGGACATCATTTTGAAGTGCCTTTTACTCCTGGAAGAGCAGATTCTTCCCAAGAACAAACCGATGTTGAGTCATTTGCGGTTCTTGAGCCAGAAGCTGATGGATTCCGTAATTATATGAAAGCGAAATATACGGTTTCTGCCGAAGAAATGCTTATTGACAAAGCACAATTATTGACGTTAACTGCACCAGAAATGACTGTTTTGATTGGAGGTTTGCGTGTTTTGAATATCAATTATGACCAATCTCAAAACGGTGTATTTACAAAAAATACGTCTGCTTTATCAAATGACTTTTTCGTTAATTTATTAGATTTAAATACGGCTTGGAAAGGTATTTCGGATTCTGATGATGCATTTGTAGGAACTGATCGTTCAAGCGGAGCAATAAAATGGACTGGCACTCGTGTAGATCTTATTTTTGGTTCTAATACAGAATTAAGAGCACTTGCAGAAGTTTATGGTTGTGCCGATTCTAACGAAACTTTCATCAAAGATTTTATTTCTGCATGGGATAAAGTGATGAATCTTGATCGATTTGATTTAAAATAAGAGAACGATAAATTAGATTTTTTAAAGGCAATTTGGAAACAAATTGCCTTTTTATTTTTAATAAATAAATTTCAATATTAAATTCACTTTTTTTCATTTAGTTACTTATATTTGTTTTGACCAAAAATATTCCCAATATCGAATCATATTACAATAAATAAATACCCTAACAAATGAGTTTATTCCGAAAGAAGACAGTAGAATCCATATTAAAACAAGTCGCCAAGAATGAAGCAGACGGACACAATACACTAGGGAAACATCTAACTGTTAGAGATTTAACAGCCTTTGGTATTGCCGCAATTGTAGGTGCAGGAATTTTTAGCACAATTGGAAAAGCAAGTGCCGATGGAGGCCCAGCAGTTATATTTTTATTTCTATTTACAGCCCTAGCGTGTAGTTTTGCCGCGTTTGCCTATGCAGAATTTGCCTCAATGGTTCCAGTTTCTGGAAGTGCTTATACGTATTCTTATGTTGCATTTGGCGAAATCATTGCCTGGATAATTGGTTGGGCTTTAATTATGGAATATGCAATAGGGAATATAACAGTTGCTATTTCGTGGAGTGATTATTTTACTGGTTTGCTAGACAGCATGGGGGTTCATTTGCCACAATGGGTTCAAATGGATTATTTGACAGCCTCAAACGGTTTTCGTGATGCTTCTGCATTGATAGATTCTGGAAAACCATACAACAATTTGAGTGATGGAATGAAAGCAGCCTATGATGCATGGCTAACCGCACCTACGCTAGGCCCAATTCATTTTGTGGCTGATTTGCCAGCATTATTTATAATAATTCTGATAACAGCCCTTGTATATCGAGGTATGAAAGAATCTCGAAATGCAAGTAACCTAATGGTAGTGGTGAAACTTTGTATCATTTTGCTCGTAATTGCAGTAGGCGTATTCTATGTTGATGTGAACAATTGGACGCCATTTGCACCAAATGGTGTGAGCGGAATATTGAAAGGTGTTTCTGCTGTTTTCTTTGCCTATATTGGATTTGATGCTATATCCACAACTGCCGAAGAATGCAAAGACCCTCAACGGGATTTGCCAAGAGGTATGATGTGGTCTATAATTATATGTACAATTTTATATGTAATAATAGCTTTGATTTTGACTGGAATGGTCAATTATAGCGAGCTAAATGTTGGCGATCCTTTGGCTTTTGTATTTCAAAAATTAAATCTAAAATGGCTTTCTGGAATTATTGCTGTAAGTGCCGTAATCGCTATGGCGAGTGTATTATTAGTGTTTCAAATGGGTCAACCTAGAATATGGATGAGCATGAGTCGTGATGGGCTTTTGCCAAAAAAATTCTCAAAAGTGCACCCAAAATATAAAACACCATCATTTGCAACCATCGTTACAGGATTTGTAGTGGCTATCCCAGCTTTGTTTTTAAACCTGACTATGGTAACAGATTTGTGCAGTATCGGAACTTTATTTGCATTTGTTTTGGTTTGTGCAGGTGTTTTAGTGCTTCAAAACAAACCTAATATTCCTCGTGGAAAATTTAAAACACCCTATGTTAATTCAAAATTTGTACTTCCAGTTTTGGTTGTTTTTGGATTGTTTTATGCATTTAATTATAATCAAAAAGCAACATTAGATTTTTTGACAAATGAAAAGAAAGTAAATGCTCCCGAAACTATTTTAACCGCTCTCAACAAAGAGCAAACTGTGCAAGTGAATGCCTATTTATTGCAATTAGAACCCAATCAGGTCATTGCTTTTCCATTAGATTCGGAGGTTTGTTTGAGCAATTATTATAAAAATGAAACGCAATATGAATCGGTAATAAAAGATATGCCAATTCCAGATTCATTGAAATTTGAAAGTGGTTTTGATTTATTTAAACATAAAATACCAATGTGGATTTTTCTATTTGTATTGATAGGATTAATGATTTGGTCCTTTAAACAAAATTTATCTTTGATACCCCTTTTAGGACTCATTTGTTGTCTCTATATGATGGCCGAATTGAGCGTTTGGAACTGGATTTATTTTACAATTTGGTTGTTAATCGGGTTGGTAATTTATTTTGGTTTTAGTAGAAAAAATAGCCATCTCAATACCAATTTACCCACTAACTAATACTAATTTCTTTAAAACTAAAAGATTTTTATGTCTAAAAAAGAATTGTCAACCACACTAGAACAGTATTTTAAACCTTATAGAGAGGCTATTATTGGAATTGATCAAGAATTTATTTCCCCTTATGGTAAACAAAAAATAATCTATACCGATTGGACGGCCAGCGGAAGATTGTACCGACCTATTGAAGAAAAAATCACAAATGAATTTGGCCCATTTGTAGCCAATACTCACACAGAAACAACCGTTTCAGGAACTGCAATGACGCTTGCCTATCACAAAGCAAGATCCATTATAAAAAAGCATGTAAACGCAAATGATAATGATGTGCTGATTGCCGATGGAACGGGCATGACAGGTGTTGTAAACAAATTTCAGCGTTTATTAGGACTAAGAATTTCCGAAAATTTGAAAGAATATACAAGCATTCCAAAAGACATAAAGCCAATTGTTTTTATATCCCACATGGAGCATCATTCCAATCAGACTTCTTGGCTAGAAACCATTGCCGATGTGGAAGTTATTCCCGCAGATTCTGAAGGATTATTTTCATTAGAAAACTTGATTATTTTACTAGATAAATATAAAAATAGAGCTATAAAAATCGCTTCTATTACCTCTTGTTCAAATGTTACAGGAATAAAAACGCCTTATCACGAAGTTGCAAAAATAATGCACGATAACAACGGATTGTGTTTTGTTGATTTTGCATGTTCAGGCCCTTATGTTTCAATAAATATGCACCCCGATTCGGAGAGTTATCTCGATGCTATTTTCTTTTCACCACACAAATTTCTTGGAGGTCCTGGAACTTCTGGGATTTTAATTTTTAATAATAAATTATACAAAAATACCGTACCAGATAATCCAGGAGGTGGCACTGTGAGTTGGACAAATCCTTGGGGAAACCATAAGTATATTGATAATATTGAAGACCGTGAAGACGGAGGAACTCCAGGATTTCTTCAGGTAATAAAAACGGCATTAGCTATTCAGCTAAAAGAAAAAATGGGGGTAGATTCTATTCTGAAACGAGAACATGAATTGGTAGAATATGTATTTGATGCATTAAAAAACACCTCCAATATTCATATTTTGGCACAACAACATCAAGATAGATTGGGTGTTATTTCCTTTTATATTGAGGATTTACATTTTAATTTAGGAGTCAAACTGCTTAACGATAAATTTGGGATTCAAACACGAGGAGGGTGCAGCTGTGCTGGGACTTATGGTCATTTTCTTCTAAATGTAGATCAAGAAACGTCCCACAATTTAGTTTGCCAAATTGATTCTGGAAACTTAATACAAAAGCCAGGTTGGATTAGAATGTCTATTCACCCAACCACCACTAACGAGGAGTTAAAATACGTCTGCCAAAGCATAATTACTTTGGCAGAGCATTTTGATGATTGGAAAAATGATTATGATTATGATAATTATTCTAATGAATTTAAGCACAAAAACGCAACTTCTTTAGAATCAGAGATGGTAAATCAATGGTTTTTATAACTATTGTTTTTTCATTTCTTTTTCAATCATTTCATAGAATTGATCTATTTTTGGAAGTACCACAATTCTAGTACGTCTATTGGTTGAACGGTTTTCCGAAGAAACATTTGGAACTAAAGGAATAAATTCGCTTCTACCTGCAGCAATTAATTGTGCTGGATTTACTTTCAGCTCTTTGGTCAAAACTCTCACAATAGCAGTCGATCTTTTAACGCTCAAATCCCAGTTATCAATCAAAGTCGCATTACCAATAAATGGTACATTGTCCGTGTGACCTTCAACCATACATTCAAAATCTGGTTTGCTATTGATTACTTTCGCTACTTTTTCAAGTACGTCTTTTGCTTTTTCGCTCACTTGATAGCTTCCGCTTTTAAAAAGTAATTTATCTGCAATAGAGATAAATACGACTCCTTTTTCTACGTTGATTTCAATATCTGGATCAGAAATTCCAACAGACCCTTTTAGACTCGTTACCAAAGCTAGAGTTACGCTATCTTTTTTCGTTAATGCGTCCTGCATTCTAGTAATTTTAATATCTTTTTCTTTAATAGATTCTAAAGCTTTTTCGATATTTTGAGCCCCTTTTGTAGATAAAGTGGTCATATTGTTCATGTTGTTTAACAAATCAGCATTAGATTTTTTTAGATAATCCAGTTGACTAGTCAATCCTTCTTTCTCGGTAATACAGGTGTTCAATTTGATGGTACACGTGTTTAATAAATCTTGAATCTCTTTGTTTTTGCTTTCTAGATTAGCAATTTTCTTCTTTGTTCCGCATGAAGTCGATAACAGTGCAATTATTGAAATTGCAAGAAATATTTTTTTCATAAAAATTGATTTTAACAATGTTAAATTAAGTCGCAAAAGTACTATTTATTTTTTGTTTTCAAAAATAGTGCCATTCTTGATAAAGTATTTATAAACAATACTATTCGATTGATAGTAAACTTTTGTTTGATGGTTATCTCGTTTTTTATACGTTTTATAAAAATGAAAATAAAAGGAAAAATGTGCTTTGATGATAGCAAAAATATGAATAAATTTTCTTTGAATTAAAAATTGAACCCCTGCAATTCCGTCCAAGATTAATCTACTGAAAAGAACAAAGAACAATTTGTTTTTAGGCAAATTTTTTGTCAGCATCATTAATGAATTTCTATAATTAAGAAAGGTTTTTTTGGGGTTTCCTTGATTTAAAGTAGCCCCACCGATATGATAAACAATTGATTTTGAATTATATTTTACAGAATATCCCTTGTTTTTTGCACGCCAGCACAAATCAATTTCTTCTTGATGTGCAAAGAAATCGGAGTCAAATCCTCCCAATTCTTTATAAACAGAATTTCTAATAAAGAAACACGCACCCGAAGCCCAAAAGATATCACAATCATCTTCATATTGATAGGTGTCTTTCTCGATGGTATTAAAAATCCGCCCTCTGCAATAAGGGTATCCAAAATAATCTATAAATCCACCCGCCGCTCCAGCATATTCAAAATATTCAGGGTTTTTATAATCTCTTATTTTGGGTTGAATTATTGCCGTTTTTGGCTCGTTTTCAAAAGTTGAAATTATGGGAGCCAACCAATTTTTTGTTACCTCAATATCGGTGTTTACCAAGGCTAGAATATCAGCTTCGATATTTTGTAGAGCGGCATTATATCCGCCAGCAAAACCCAAGTTTGAACTATTTTGAATTATTTTAATAGTAGGAAAACTTGCTTTTAGATACACCACAGAATCATCTGTTGACGCATTATCGGCAACATATATTGTTGCTTCGGGAGAATATTGTACAAGGGTTGGCAAAAACTGTTCAAGCAATTTTTGTCCGTTCCAATTCAATAATACAACAGCTATTTTCAAAGAGATATCGATTTGTTTACAGTTTCAAAATTAGGTAATTCGGTAAGAAATAAATATTTTTCTTGTTCAAAATCCATTTTGCAAAAGTAATGATTATGTCCATTTGTTACCATCAAAAATTCAGAATCTAAAGTCAAATTGTACCGTGCAATTTGGTCAAACGTATTTTGTGAAATACTAATTTCGGGAGCTTTGCATTCAATTAGAATCAAAATTTTACCATTAGGGCGATAGACAACGACATCATATCTTTTTTTTAAATCATTGACTAACAAAAGTTTTTCTACGTTTATATGTGATTTGGGATATTTTTTTTCGTTTAATAAAAACTGAATAACATGTTGGCGAACCCATTCCTCGGGAGTGAGAATTATAAATTTTTTTCTTATTTCGTCAAAAATAGCCACTTTATTTTTAGTATTTTTGAAACGAAAAGAATAGTTTGGAAAATTCAGTTGTTGCATAGAACAAAAGTAATACTTTTGATGCACAGAAAAAAAAGTATGGTAGAGCTTATAAAAATTCAGGACGATATTAAAAACGGAAACATCAAACCCATTTATTTTTTGATGGGTGAGGAGCCGTATTATATAGACAGAGTTTCTGATTATATTGAAAACAATATCCTTTTGGAGGAAGAAAAAGATTTCAACCAAACTATTTTTTACGGTCGTGATGTTACGATAGAAGAAATTATATCGGCAGCAAAACGATATCCAATGATGGCTGAACGTCAGGTTATTATTGTGAAAGAAGCCCAAGATTTGAGTAAAACAATCGACAACATCGAACCCTATGTAGAAAATCCGATGGAAACGACAGTTTTAGTTTTTTGTTATAAATATAAAACTTTAGACAAAAGAAAAAAAATAACCAAATTACTCGAAAAAAAAGGAGTGGTTTTGGAGAGTAAAAAACTTCGTGATTATCAGATTGGCGATTGGATTAAAAAATTGGTAGCTTCAAAAAACAGGAGCATTGAACCAAAATCCATAGCGATGTTGGCCGAATTTTTGGGAACTGATTTAGACCGAATCAACAACGAAATTGAAAAACTACAAATTATTTTGCCAGAAGGCACATCAATAACACCCTTGCTTATTGAACAAAATATAGGTATTAGCAAAGATTATAACGTATTTGAACTAAGAAATGCTATTGGCGAACGCAATCAATTGAAATCATATCAAATTGTAGAATATTTTGCTAATAATCAGAAAGAACATCCTAATGTGGTTACGATTAGTTTAGTTTTTGGATTTTTCGTTCAACTATTGCAATATCACGGTCTAAAAGACAAAAGTCCTAAAAATGTGGCTTTGGTTTTAAAGATCAATCCTTATTTTATTAAAGATTATGATATTGCTTTGCGAAATTATCCTATGAAAAAAGTGAGTCAAATAATCTCCGCATTGCGTGATATAGATATAAAAAGCAAAGGAGTTGGTGCTTCTGGAATATCACATTCGGACTTACTTCGAGAAATGCTTTATAAAATCTTTAATTAGGATTTAAAATTGTCGATATTTGTAATCTTTCAAATAAATATAATTATTATGGGAATGAATAAAAATACAGTACTAGGTTGGGCAACATTAATAATGATTATTATGGGACTAATTCTCATAGCGTTGGGTGCGTTCAAATATAGTGAAAGTTCAGGTTGGGGATTTGCTACTGTCGGAATAGGATTTTTAGCAAATGCTTGGGTTTTTAATGCCCTAAAAGGAAGAGTTTAAACAATAACAAAAAATAATTTAGAATATGTCAGACGATAAAAAAGTCATTTTTTCGATGCAACGATTGAGTAAAACTTACTCAAGTAGTGACAAACAAGTATTAAAAAATATTTATTTAAGTTTCTTTTATGGAGCTAAAATTGGGATTCTTGGATTGAATGGTTCAGGAAAATCTTCCTTGCTAAAAATTATTGCTGGAGTTGATAAAAATTATCAAGGAGATGTCGTTTTTCAGCCAGGATATACAGTTGGATATCTGGAGCAAGAACCAATTTTAGATGATTCGAAAACCGTAATAGAAATTGTTCGAGAAGGTGTTGCAGAAACAATGGCAGTTTTGGAGGAATATAATAGTATTAATGATTTGTTTGGACTTCCAGAAAATTATGAAGATGCCGATAAAATGGACAAATTAATGGATCGACAAGCTGCACTTCAAGATAAAATTGACGCACTTGGGGCATGGGAAATTGACACTAAATTAGAAATTGCGATGGACGCATTGCGAACTCCAGAAGGAGACACTCCTATCAAAAATCTATCAGGTGGAGAACGGCGCCGTGTGGCACTTTGTCGATTATTATTGCAACAACCTGATGTTTTATTACTGGACGAACCTACGAATCACCTTGATGCCGAGAGTGTACTATGGTTAGAACAACATTTGGCTCAATATGCTGGGACTGTTATTGCCGTGACTCACGATAGGTATTTCTTGGATAATGTAGCGGGTTGGATTTTAGAATTGGATAGAGGAGAGGGAATTCCTTGGAAAGGAAATTATTCGTCTTGGTTGGATCAAAAATCAAGTCGAATGGCTCAAGAAGAAAAAGTGGCTTCAAAACGCAGAAAAACTTTAGAACGTGAGTTGGATTGGGTTCGTCAAGGTTCAAAAGGTCGCCAGACCAAGCAGAAAGCACGTTTGCAAAATTATGATAAATTGTTGAATGAAGATCAAAAACAATTAGATGAAAATCTAGAAATCTATATTCCAAATGGGCCTCGATTAGGCACAAATGTGATTGAGGCCAAAAATGTAGCCAAGGCTTTTGGGGAAAAATTGTTATATGATAATTTGAATTTCACTTTACCTCAAGCAGGAATTGTAGGTATTATTGGGCCTAATGGTGCTGGAAAATCGACCATATTCAAAATGATTATGGGCGAAGAAAAACCCAATGCGGGAGAATTTTTGATTGGCGATACCGTAAAGATTGCTTATGTTGATCAAGCTCATTCCAATATAAATCCTGATAAATCTATTTGGGAAAATTTTTGTGATGGTCAAGAATTGATAATGATGAGTGGGAGACAAGTGAATTCTCGTGCCTATTTGAGTAGATTTAATTTTGGAGGTAGCGATCAAAACAAAAAAGTTTCGATGCTTTCGGGTGGAGAACGAAACCGTTTGCACCTTGCTATGACTTTGAAAGAGGAGGGAAATGTACTTTTATTAGATGAGCCTACGAATGATTTGGACATAAATACACTTCGAGCTTTGGAGGAAGGTCTAGAAAACTTTGCTGGTTGTGCTGTGATTATTTCTCACGATAGATGGTTTTTGGATAGAATTTGTACCCACATATTAGCATTTGAAGGAAATTCGGAAGTATATTATTTTGAAGGCGGTTTTTCTGATTATGAAGAAAATAAAAAGAAACGATTGGGCGGAGATCTAACTCCGAAACGTTTGAAATATAGAAAATTAATCAGAAGTTAACGACGTCTAATTTGACTAAAAATTATAAATGGATTTTTGTGGTTTTAATTTTTCAATTTATTTCTGCACAGAAATCAAATTGGACGCATAATGCTATTGCCAAGGTTTTGAAAGAATCTGGAAAATGTTTCCAAAATTTAGAATGTGAAAAGTCAATAATTGCAGCAAAAATTGGGCTTAATGAAGCAATAAAAATCAATGATCACGAATTAATAGCCAGGGCTTATAATTTAATTGCACTAAATCTTGAGGAATTTAGTGATTTTGATAAAGCAATTTTATATTATAATAAAGGACTTCAGCAGGCTTTAAAATCCAAAAATGACACCATAAAAGAAGGAATTTATTTGAATATTGGAAATGTATATTCCTATCGTAAAAATGATTTCAAAAGAGGAATAGAAAATTATAAAAAAGCACTTCAATACATCAGAAAAACAAAAGACACTTCGGAGTTAATGTTCACCAATTTGAACATAGCGAGTGCTTATTTTCGTATTGAAGATTATAAAAATGGACTTCCATATCTTCAACTAGCCGAGCCATTTGCCATAAAAAACCAAGACCCAGAAGCACTTTTGACACTATATTCATTATATGGTTCCTATTATACTTATTATAAAGACTTTAAAAAAGCAGAGGCCAATTTTGAGGAGGCAATTCGAGTCAGTAAATTGTCTGGTTCACAATTTTTGGAAACTTTTTCTATAAATATATATAGGGATTTTTCTAAATTATATTATAGAATGAATAAGTTTGATAAGGCCTATTTGATGTTGAATGTTTATAATGAAAAGCACGAACAAATTTATAACCAAGAACGGACAAAACTTATAGGAAGCTTAGAACATAAATTGGAAGTCGATGATTTTAAAAAAGAAATTTATAAAAATAATTCACAAATTCAATATTCACGAATAGTAATTGGGTTGTTCGTTTTAGGATTCATTATTTTAGTTATTTTGATTATAGTTTTAATAAAAACAAATAATTATAAGAAGAAAATAAATGTTGAATTAGAAAAAGTTAACGAAGAATTGACATTAGCAAAGGCAAATCTAAACGAAGCACTTGATATAAAATCTCAATTTATTTCGACTGTTACGCATGAATTAAGAACACCACTTTATGGGGTTGTAGGTATGACAGATTTATTGATTTCTAACCCAAATGACACCAATAATGATAGCTATTTAGATTCATTAAATTTTTCTGCAAAATACTTGTTGACACTCGTAAATGATGTCTTAAAAATCAACAAACTCGAAGAGACTACTATTTTTTTAGAAAACACACAGTTTAATTTATTCGCTGAAATTAACTCAATGATTTATTCTCTAAAGTTTCTGGCACAAAAAGATAATAATGAGATAATTTTTGAATTTGATGCTTCCATTCCAAAAAATATTATAGGCGACAAAAATCGTTTCTCTCAAGTAATTATGAATTTGGTAAGTAATTCAATTAAATTCACAAAAAATGGAGAAATCATAATTACTGCCAAATTGCAAGAAACAGAATTGCACCGCTGTAAAATATTATTTGAGGTTAAAGATACTGGCATTGGAATATCAAAAGAAAACCAAAAGAAAATATTTGACAAATTTTTTCAAATTGAGCGAACGGGTGGTGTCTATGAAGGAACTGGAGTTGGATTATATATCGTTCAAAAAATAATTAACGTTTTTGGAAGTTCAATTAAGGTAAAAAGTAAAGAAGATCGAGGAACTACTTTTTCTTTTATACTTGATTTTGAAATTGCAAATAAAGAACAAATTATAGAAAAAAATGATTATTTGGAGATTACTAAAGATGCAAAATTTTTAGTGATTGATGATAATGATATCGGGCTATTGCTCACCAGTAAGATATTGGAACGAAATAATTATATATGTAAAACTGCAAAAAGTGGAGTTTTAGCTTTGGAAATGTTAAAAAACGAAACGTTTGATATTATTTTGATGGATTTGAATATGCCAATATTAAGTGGTTTTGAAACAGCCATTAAAATTCGTGAAATGGGAATAAAAACAACTATAATTGCTTTTACTGCCGCCTCAAAAGAACAAGTATTTCAATCGGTTTTCGATTCTGGAATGAATGATATTATTTATAAGCCATTTGATAATATTTCTTTTATTCAAACCATTGAAAAGCATTTGCACAAATAGAAAAACGCCCCTATTTTTTGATAAAGGCGTTTTGTAACTAATTGAAATTGAATACATTTTTTTTTAATGCAAATAATATTTAATTGAAAAACAGTTTAGTACCAACGTTTTTTATTTTGTTTTGAATTTGTTGATTTTCTAGATTTGTTTGCTTCACCACTTCGATTTGAGTTTTTTGCAGGTGCTGGTTTTTCTGCTTCATGACTCCCGGAATGCCAAGGATAGGGGTGGTCTGCTATTGTTTTTACATCGACTTTTATCAATTTTTGAATATCTTTCCAATAGCCATGCTCGTCATTACTACAAAAAGAAATTGCAATTCCACCATTTCCTGCTCGTCCTGTTCTTCCAATTCGATGCACATAGGTTTCGGGAATATTAGGCAAATCAAAATTAATTACGAATGGTAATTGATCGATATCTATTCCTCTAGCTGCAATATCTGTGGCAACAAGCACACCCACTTCTTTGTTCTTAAACGCATCCAAAACACGTTGTCTAGCATTTTGCGACTTGTCTCCATGAATGGCTTCGGCTGCAATATCTCTCTTTCTAAGTGCTTTCACAACATTGTCTGCTCCGTGTTTTGTTCTCGAAAAAACTAAAACATCAGATAGATTTTCATTTTTTATTAAATGATAAAGTAAATTTCTTTTTTCGGTTTTTTCTACAAAATAGACCCGTTGCTCTACATTTTCAGCAGTTGATGAAACCGGAGAAACAGTAACTGTAGCTGGATCTTTTAGAAACATTTCGGCCAATTCTCGAATAGCTATTGGCATAGTAGCCGAAAAAAGTAATGTTTGTCGGTTATTTGGGGTTAGTTTTACAATTTTTTTTACATCATTTACAAATCCCATATCAAGCATTTGATCCGCTTCATCAAGAACTAGAGCATGCAAATGATCTAAATCGATATACCCTTGTTTGTGTAAATCCAATAAGCGACCTGGAGTTGCAACCAATATATCAACACCTTTTCGCAAAGTATCTACTTGTGGAACTTGGGAAACTCCCCCAAAAATTGTGAGTTGAGTCAAATTCGTATATTTTCCATAGGTATCAAAACTTTGACCAATTTGAACCGCTAATTCTCTTGTAGGGGTTATGATTAAGGCACGAATCTCTTTGGCTTTTTTGCTAGAACCTACTATTCTGTGCAATTGATGAATTATTGGAATGGCAAAAGCCGCCGTTTTTCCTGTTCCAGTTTGAGCACAGCCTATCAAATCTCGACCCGATAAAACTATTGGAATTGCTTGTTCTTGTATTGGGGTTGCAGAAAGGTAGCCTTCTTCAAATAATGCTTTTTGAATGCTTTTTGATAATGATAAATCTTCGAATAACATAAATTGTAATGTATTAATTTTAGTATAAAAGCACTAAAATTCTTCGCAAAGATAGGCATATTTGTGGATTTTCAGGATTTGATGCTTGGTTACTATTTTTTAAACCAAAATAAATCTAAATTTTTTGAGCCGCTTTCATGAAATCAGTTATCAAATATCCGATTAGTTTCCCTATAAGATGGTTATTTTTTTCTTCGGCCAAATCTGGAGCTCCCTCACAAATATGGAGGTAACTTGCGTTTTCATTTTGTCCGAAAAAATAGATAAATTGTCTTAATTCTTCTACCGAAAAACCACTCAAAGTCATCGCACTACTTGCTATATTCGGAATTGCGTCCAAATCAATTTCTATTCCAAAAGGGTTGTCTTTCACAAAATCAATCCCTCTTTTCATTTCTTCATGAAAATTCTTTTGTTTCCGAATATTTATTTCATCATAGGTGTTATATTGAACTCGATTGTCAATTTTTTTAATGGTATCCAAAACGCTTTTTGAAGTATAGCTTTCGTGTAATCCAAAAATGAAATATTTGCTTAAAAATCCTTCTTCATAAGCATATGAAAAACCATTCCCGCTATGACGGCCCTCGAGTATTCTAAAATCAGAATGGGCATCAAAATTTATAGCATTTATAGCTTTTCCTTTAGCTAATGCAGTTCCTTTTATATTTCCATAGGAGTTGTTATGGCCGCCACCAATGATTATTGGAATTTTTCCTTGTTTTATAATTGAAAAAATAACATGTGACACCTCTTTATCAATTTTCTCTACTAACTTGCTTAGTTTTTTTCGGTCTTCAGTATTGTTGAAATCTAATCCTTCTACGACATTCATTTCTTCTCGAACATCGAGTTTTCCTAAAACGATGAGTTGACTGCCTTTGCAAAATCGATTGTGTTGAATATTTGCAATACTTTTTATGGCATTTTCCCATGCCGAAGCCGCTCCTGGTCGTCCATAATTTGCACGAACTCCGATATCTTCAGGTATTCCGAAAAGAACAAATTTTGCTTCCGACTCTTTTAGAAATTCAATAACATCAATTTCTTTTGGAACAACTATCATTTTTTCACCATATTTAATCTCACCAAGACGATGGTTTGTGACTCTTGCTAAGTCATTTATAGTGAAAGAAATTAGTTTGTCCATGTTTTATTTTCTTCAAAAATAATATTTTTATGTAAACTATCGTTATTCCTTGAATAAATTATTAATTTCGTAAAAAAAAATATCAAATGGAAAATCAAAAGAGTAATTCGAATTTAAAAGCAATAATCATTGTTTTGGCCTTATTGTTAGTGGGAAGTTTATTTTATATTTATACGTTAACTTCTGAAGCAACAAAAACACATTTAGTTTTGGAAACTACAAAAAGCGAAAAAGAATCTGTAATGAAAGATTTGGCCGAATTAAAATCTACTTATGATGCAGCAATTGCAGAAAAAACTACATTATCAGACGAATTAATCGCCGAAAGAGATAAGGTAATCAAATTAATGTCGGATTTGAAAAAATCAAAGGGAGATGCTGCAGCAATGTCTAAGTATAAATCACAATTTCTTGCTTTGCAAACAAAAATGAACAGTTTGATTACTGAAAATGAAACGCTAAAAAAACAAAATACTACCCTAACTGTTCAACGGGATAGTACCGCTGTTGTTTTGGGTGAATCAAAAAAATTCAACGAAGTATTAGTAGGTCAAAATGAAGAACTTGCAAAAACAGTTGAAAAAGGATCAAAATTAGCTGTTCTTAATCTAAAAACGGCTGCATATATCGTTCGAGGTTCAGGAAAACAAATAGAAACCGCCAAAGCAGGTAAGGCAGATGTTTTAAAAATTAGTTTTACAATTGCCGAAAATGCAATAGCTAAATCAGGTGATAAAACCTATTATGTTCAAGTTATTGATAGTAAAACCAAATTCGTTTACTCGTGCAAAAGAAGATAGAGAACCAATCAAACCAATGTTTGGACCTTCAGGAGTTTCAAT
>CAIJXW010000107.1 GCA_903824755.1 uncultured Bacteroidota bacterium
ATGATGACGAACAAGGGAATATAAAAGACACCCTGAAAACATTCAATGAATTAAGGGATCGTTGGAAAAACGCTGGCCCAATTCCGAAAGATAAGTACAATCATGTTTGGAATAATTATCATTTTCATTTAGAGAATTTCTATGATTATTTACACCTTGATCGTGAAGTTCGAGATTTGGATTTCAAGCATAATTTAGAGCAAAAGCTAAAAATAATTGCAAGAGTTGAGGAATTGGTTGAAGAAACCGACATCAACAAAGCATTTCGAGAATTGCAAGATTTGCATAAGATTTGGAAAGAAGATATTGGCCCAGTATCCAGAGAACATCGTGAAGAAATTTGGAATAAATTTAGCGATTTGACAAAACAGATGCACGATAAACGGGAAGTTCTTTTTGAGAAATTGAGAGGAAATGAATTAGAAAACTTAGCAATCAAAAAAGACATCATTGCTCAAATAGAAGTTTTGGGTACTATAAAAGTTGGAGCACATTCTGAATGGTTGGGTCAAATTGAAAAAATTGAAGCCTTAAGAACTGCCTTTTTTGCTGCTGGAAAAGTTCCTACCGATGTTAACGAAGAAACATGGGCTGCATTTAAAACCGCTGTTCGAAACTTTAATACTTTCAAAAATTCTTTTTATAAAGACATTAAGAAAGAACAACACGATAATCTGACCAAAAAAATGGAATTGGTTGAAAAAGCAAAGGCTTTGCAAGAAAGTGAAGATTTTGCGGTTACGACTCCATTAATGAAACAAATTCAGGAAGATTGGAAACTTATTGGACATGTTCCTAGAAAATATTCGGATAAAATTTGGGGCGAATTTAAACAAGCTTGCAACCATTATTTCGATAAATTAAAGGTTCAAAAATCCGAAGTAAATACCGAAGAAGTTGAATCTTTTGAAAAGAAAAAGGCTTATTTGGAGACCATTAGAGCTTTTCAATTAGTTGGGGATCATAAAACCGACTTGGACGCAATAAAACTTCACATCGAAACCTGGAAAGGATTTGGAAAAGTTCCATTTACGAGAAGACATATTGAAGGGAAATTCAACAAAATTCTAGATGCTTTATTTGAAAAATTAAGTTTAAGTAAGAAAGAAACAGAGCAAGTTCGATTTTCTAATCGAATGGAACAATTAACGGGCGATGACGGAGCAAGAAAACTTGAAAACGAGAAAATTTTCTTAATGCGTAAAATTGACGAAGCTCAAAGTGAAATTTTTCAGTTAGAGAATAACATTCAGTTTTTTGCAAAAGCGAAAAAAGACAACCCTATGGTGCTCGAAGTTATGAAAAATATAGACCGACAAAGGGAGAATCTAGATGTTTTGAAAGACAAATTGAAACAAATTCGTAATTATAAAAAAGAAGAATAAGATACTTTGTGATAGTTTAGAAAAAGCCTCGAAATTATCGAGGCTTTTTTTTTGTAATATGATATTTATCATTAATTAAATACCCTTTGTATTTTAATTTTGATTTTAAAACATTTTTAATAAATGAAAAAATCATTAGTACAAAAATATAACGTTCCTGGTCCAAGATATACAAGTTATCCTACAGTTCCATATTGGAATGAAGAAAATTTTGATACAATTAGATGGATTGAAACCCTGAAAAAATCATTTATAGAAAGTAATTTGGAGGGAGGAATTAGCTTATATATTCATCTTCCTTTTTGCGAAAGTTTATGCACTTTTTGTGGTTGCAACAAACGCATCACAAAAAATCATGACGTTGAAAACCCATATATTGAAGGACTTTTGAAAGAGTGGAATCTTTATTGCATGATTTTAAAAGAAAAACCGATTATAAAAGAAATTCATTTAGGTGGAGGCACACCTACTTTTTTTTCAGATAAAAATTTAGAAAAATTGATAACTGGAATTTTTGACAAAGCTATCAAAGCTTCTAATTATGAGTTTAGTTTTGAAGGACACCCAAATAATACCACAAAAAAACACCTTCAAAAATTATATGATTTGGGTTTTCGAAGAGTTAGTTTTGGGGTTCAAGACTATTCTGAAAAAGTTCAAAAAGCAATTCATCGAGTTCAGTCCTTTCATAATGTTGCTAAAGTAACTTTTTGGGCAAGAGAAATTGGTTATACCTCAATAGGTCATGATATTATTTTTGGGTTGCCATTTCAAGTAGTTGAAGATGTTATTGATACTATTGAAAAAACAAAATCACTTCAACCTGACCGTTTGGCATTTTATAGTTATGCACATGTGCCATGGATTAAAGGAAATGGGCAACGTGGTTTTAAAGAAACTGATATTCCAAAGGAGGAAAAAAAACGAGAATTATATGAAATTGGTAAACAATTATTATATGATAGTGGTTATTTTGAAATTGGAATGGATCATTTTGCCTTAAAAAATGATAGCTTATTTGAATCGTTCCAAAACAAATCTTTGCATCGAAATTTTATGGGGTATAGTTCTTCCAAAACAAAGCTGATGATAGGATTAGGCGTTTCATCGATAAGTGATAGTTGGTATAGTTTTGCTCAAAACGTAAAAACTATTGATGCCTATTATGAGTTACTAAAAAATAATACACTTCCTGTTTTTAGAGGCCATATATTGTCAAAGGAAGATCTGATAATTCGCTATCATATTCTAAATTTGATGTGTCAATTTGAAACATCTTGGAAAAATAAAGAATATTTTTTTGATGAAATTCCAGAAGTAATAAATCAATTACAAGAAATGAAAAATGATGGTTTGCTTATTTTTATTGAAAACGGCATACAAGTAACTAATGTTGGAAAGCCATACATTCGAAATATTTGTATGGCTTTTGATTTGCTTTTAAAAAGGAAATTACCTAAAACAGCATTATTTTCTATGACAATTTAGTTGTTTTAATAGATTTTAATTTAAGTTTAATGACAATTTGGTTTATTTTGAATAAACAAACTAATGTTTGAAGGCGAAAGATACGGTATTCCAATTCCCATGCCTCTCAAAATGAATAAGAAACCAATAGCAACTCCTACAATTGGGATAATCTTTTGAATTCTATTTCGAAAAGAAACGGTTAAAACAGAATATAAATAAGTAACGCTGCTCATCATAGGCACAGTTCCTAATCCGAAAAGCAGCATGTAGTACAAGCCATAAATTTCATTTTGCATTGCTACTGCACCAAACAAGGCTACATAAACCATCGAGCAAGGTAGAAATCCATTAAGAAATCCTATTATAAATAAAGAAGAATTGTTTTTCTTTTTGAAATGACTGCCTAAAACTTTTTTAAGTTTTGAAATCAAATTTAAAATAGGCTTAGAAAAATTATATTGAGCTACTGTTTTATATGGCGTCAACATCACAACAATCATTAGAATTCCTAAAAATAATGATAATTTTTGTTGCAATCCTGCAAAATAAAACCCTTTTCCAAGTAGTCCAAAAAGTAGTCCAATAATTCCATAGGCTGTTAATCTTCCAGTATGGTAACTTAGAATTTGAATCACTTTTCTAGCTTGATTATTTCTATCAACAGGTAACATTAATGCAATTGGGCCACACATTCCGATACAGTGAAAACTACTAATTAATCCAAATATAAAAGCTGTAATTAGCATTTGTTTTATGATTTCAAGTTTAAATTAATTTTAGTCAAATATGCTTTCCCATTATAGCTCCATTCCATATTAACATTCCAACGACCCGTTATGAGTTTAGATTTGGGAATTAACAATTTATTATTTGTTAATGAAATAGGTACATCAAAATCAAATGTTTTGTTTGATGGACGATATAAAGAAACAATTCCTGTGATTTTTTTTGGATTAAAAACACTTGGAAAAATAATTATTATTTCGTTGTTATTCTCAATACAAAATGGTTTTTCTTTCAAATTTTGAGCATTCTGAATACGAATCATTTCTTCAGAAAAATGAATATCGTGTTTATAATATTGATCTACAACGAGTTCATTATCATATTTTGAATCCGTTTGGACTTTGATTACAAAGTACATAATAAAGACAATGAACAAAGTAAATGCAATTATAATACTAGTTCCCCAATTCACTTTCATATTATTTGATTTTAGTCAAAACTTCTTGGTCCCAAGAAATTTGTAGTAGTTGTTTCAATTATTTTATTGCTATTATAGACGTCTATTTTAATTTTTGTTCTGTCACTTATCAATATGTTTTTATTAATTTCGACAAAAAGTGTTCCTTGAGCCATTGCTTGTTTTGGAACTTTCAGGCTTTGAGCACCAACTACTTTAATTAGTCCATTAAAGGTGTGCAATTTAAAATGTATTGCTTCAAAATTTTTGTTCGATTTGTTGATGATTCTAAAGGTATAAATATTGCTAATTTTATCACCTTTGTGTTGAAATAATTGCCCTGGTAATCTCAATACTGTAGCCTCCACATCTGTCCTTATGTATAATAAACCAATCAAAATACCCGCTAAAATTAATAATATAGCGGTATATCCTTTCATTCTAACAGTGAATTTGAATTTTGTTTTCTTTTGAATTTCATCTTCGGTAGCATATCTTATAAGGCCTGATGGCAAACCGACTCTTTCCATTATTGAATTACATTCGTCTATACAGGCGGTACAATTTATACATTCTAATTGCGTTCCGTTTCGAATATCGATACCTGTTGGACATACGTTAACGCATAGTTGACAATCTATGCAATCTCCATTTCCGGTGATGGATCGATCTTCGTTTTTATTAAATTTAGCACGCCCTAATTCTTTTTCCCCACGAACAAAATCATAGGCAACATTTATAGATTTATTATCTAAAAGCACTCCTTGAAGTCTTCCGTAAGGACATGCAATGATGCAAACCTGTTCTCTAAACCAAACAAAGATGAAATAAAAAATACCTGTAAAAATCAATAATGCAATTAATGTGCTTTGATTATCTGTAGGTCCTTGTTCTATCATTAATAATAGTTTGTCACTACTAATAATATAGGCAAGAAATACATTAGCAATTATAAATGAAATAATGAGAAATATAAGCCATTTTATAGTTTTTTTTCTTATTTTTTCTGAATTCCATTCCTGTTTTTGTAGGCGAATTTGCGCCCCTCGATCACCCTCTATCCAATATTCAATTCTTCGAAAAACCATTTCTAAAAATATTGTTTGTGGACAAATCCAACCACAAAAAATACGTCCAAAAATAACTGTAAACAAAATTACGAACACCACCCCTATCACCATGAAAAGAACAAACAGGTAAAAATCTTGAGGCCAAAAGGGGAATCCAAAAATATTAAATTTCCTTTCAAGCACATTGAACATCATAAATTGATTTCCATTTATTTTCAAAAATGGATTTGCAATTAAAATTGTCAATAATAAATAGCTAATCCATTTTCGATATTCATAGAGTTTTCCAGCGGGTTTTTTTGGAAAAATAATTATTCTATGTCCCTCTTCGTCAATTGTTCCTATGGTATCTCTAAATGCATCTTTTTCTGATGAAATTGCCATTAATATAATTAATTTAAACTATCTTTTTTAATCTTGTTTTTATCTGCTTTATTTACCCAAATTTCACCCTCTGATGCTTTAGGATTTAATGGATTACTGCCTTGTAGTGACAATACATAACTAGAAACTAACTGGATTTCTTTTGGTTTCAAAACAGTTTTCCACGCAATCATTCCTTTTCCATCTCTTCCTCCATTTGTGATAGTATGGAATACATTTTTAATTCCGCCGCCCAAAATCCATTGATTATCGGTCAAATTTGGCCCTATTTGACCGCCTGCATCATCTCGGTGACAGGCTACACAATTCGAACTAAATATTTTTTTTCCTTTGGATAAAGCTTCTTTATCTGACAATAAAGTGACTGACTTTTCATTCATCATATCTGGTGCAGTTTTCATATAATTTTCGACTTCAATTTTAGCCTGCGCAATTTCATTTTTCAATTCCATTTCCTGAGTATCACCGCCCATTATTTCAAATCGAACTAAATAAATCACCGAAAAAATAATACATCCATAGAATAAATAAACCCACCAGGGCGGCAAACTATTATCCAATTCTTTAATGCCATCATAATCATGATCCATGAGTAATTCGTATTCATTTTCGATTGGTTCCGATTTAGTAAGTTTCTTGATTAATTTTTGGAACCAATCGTTTTTCAAAAAAGAGATGGATTGGGATTCATTTAAAATTCTTTTTTGTTCCTCGGACAAAAGACTATGTGTTACTGCATCAACAGCACTCATTGTAATTTCTATTGAAATTAACAGGAATAAAAATACGACCAAAAACAACATAATCATTGGAAACTTTACAAATGCAGGTCGGTCTCCTGAGTCTATGAAATATTCCATTGCTCCAAAAACGGCAAAGAAAATTAATGGGACTCTTATATAGGCTGGAATTAATTTTTTCATCTTATTTTAAATTAAAAGATTTTATCAGTAGCTTCGTTTAAAGGAATTTGACGCATTTCTTCAATTTTTTCTTTTTTATATGAAAACACCCAAATACCTAGTACCAAAAAGAAAATAAAGAAAATAATCAATGAAAGAATAGGATAAATTGCAACTCCTGCAATGGTTTCCATATTATGTTTTATTTGTTCAAACATTGTTTTTATTTTTTAGTTGTAGTTTTTACTTTAATATCAATCCCGAGTCTTTGAACATAGGCAATCATAGCAATAATTTCTCGTTCATTCATTGGAATAAATTTCTCGTTCCTTTCTTTTGCTTTAGAAATACTTTGGTTATAACTTTTTACAAAATCTGGATCATTTTTCAAACTTTCTTCTATTTTTAAAGCTTGAGTTCTTAAATCTTTTAAACCATTTTCTATTTGTTCTTTAGAATAAGGAACTCCAAGAGTTGCCATTGCTTCCATTTTTGCCTTTGTCAAAGAAACATCAAGTGGTTTGTTATCAAACAACCATCTGTAACTTGGCATTATTGAACCCGCAGAAATGCTTTGAGGACTCCAGAAATGATTAAAATGCCAGCTGTCATTATATTTTCCGCCTTCTCTCATTAAATCAGGACCTGTCCGTTTTGAACCCCACAGAAATGGGTGGTCATAGACATATTCCCCTGCTTTAGATTGAGGCCCATAGCGTTCTACTTCACTTCTAAATGGTCGAACAGATTGAGAGTGACAACCTACACAACCTTCACGAATATATAAATCACGTCCTTCCAACTCAAGTGGTGAATATGGTTTTACGCTTGCAATAGTTGGAATATTAGATTTGACCATAATTGTTGGTACTATTTGAATAATTCCCCCTACAAGAATTGCGATTGTAGCAAAAATTGTTAACTGAATAGGTCTTCTCTCCAACCAAGTATGGTATTTTTCTCCTTTTATTCTTCCGTTACTTATTTTTTGTAATTCTGGTGCCTCGGCCAATTCGTCTTCAACTTTATTATTAGCTCTAATGGTTTGAATAATATTATAAACCAAAACCAGCATTCCTACTAAATAAAGTGTGCCACCCACTGCTCTCATTGCATACATTGGCATAATTTCTTTTACTGTTTCAAGAAAATTTCCATATACTAAAGTTCCGTCTGGATTAAATTGTTTCCACATAGAAGCTTGTGCAAAACCTGCAACATACATTGGAAGTGTATAGAGAATAATTCCAAGTGTTCCAATCCAAAAATGAAAATTTGCTAATTTAGTTGAGTATAATGTTCCTTTTGTCATTCTTGGAATTAGCCAATATATCATTCCAAAGGCCATAAACCCATTCCAAGCTAAAGCTCCTACATGCACGTGGGCAACAATCCAGTCAGTATAATGTGCAATTGCATTTACATTTTTTAGCGAGAGCATAGGCCCCTCAAAAGTAGCCATTCCATAACCCGTAATTGCTACTACAAAGAATTTTAAAACTGGTTCAACACGAACTTTGTCCCAAACTCCGCGAAGTGTAAGAAGCCCATTTATCATTCCGCCCCATGATGGAGCTATTAACATAATTGAAAAAACTACGCCTAAATTTTGTGCCCAATTTGGCAAAGCAGAATATAATAAATGGTGGGGTCCAGCCCATATATATATAAATATTAAAGACCAAAAGTGAACTATTGATAATCTATATGAATAAACAGGTCGGTTAGCAGCTTTAGGAACAAAATAATACATTAATCCCAAAAAAGGTGTGGTTAGAAAAAAAGCAACTGCGTTATGTCCATACCACCATTGAACTAATGCATCTTGAACTCCTGCATATACCGAATAACTTTTCATGGCAGAGACAGGTAATTCTAAGCTATTGAAAATATGCAAAACGGCAACAGTAACAAACGTGGCTAAATAAAACCATATTGCAACATACAAATGACGCTCTCTTCGTCTAAGAATTGTTCCTATCATATTTATACCAAAAACTACCCAAATCAATGCTATTGCAATGTCTATTGGCCATTCTAGTTCGGCATATTCTTTTGAAGAGGTATAGCCTAAAGGCAATGAAATTGCAGCAGCAACAATAATTAATTGCCACCCCCAAAAGTGAATATTACTTAATAAATCACTAAACATTCTAGCTTTTAGCAAACGTTGTAGCGAATAATAAATACCCGCAAACATGGCATTCCCAACAAATGCAAAGATTACTGCATTTGTATGTAAGGGCCTTAATCGCCCAAAACTTAACCAGGAAATTCCCTCGGTAATGTTTGGAAAAATAAACATTAATGCTAAGATTAGTCCTACTAGCATTCCTACTACTCCAAAAACGATTGTAGCATAAAGGAATTTTTTTATTATTTTATTGTCATAATAAAATTGTTGTATTTCCATAATTAATTTTGTTTATCTAATGTTATTTGAACTTCTGTTTTTGTGTTTTTTTTAATTCATCGTCAAATAGAATTCTAACTGATGGGGTATAATCATCATCATACTGACCCGTTTTTACTGCTCTGATAAAAGCAATAAAAAAGCCGATTGCAACAAGAATACTAATAGATATTAATAAATAAATAACACTCATACATTAATAATTTAAGACAAAATTAAGTGACCGTATTCGTTCAAAATATGACATTTGTCATATTTTTAAATAGAATTTTGATTTTAATAAATCGGAAGGAAGCTTTACCTCTTTTGAGCCAAAGATTTTGAAAAATAATTGCTCATAATAGTAACAAAACTAACGATAGTGATTGTACTCAGTGGCATAATTATAGCGGCTACTAAAGGTAATAAATTTCCTGATAAAGCAAATGTCAAACCAATTATGTTATATAATAAAGAAAGTATAAAACTCATTTTTATAATTAAAATTGCTTTTTTGGATAACTTCAAATAATAACTTATTTCTTGGAATTGGCTTGCGTCTAAAATAGCATCGCAAGCAGGAGAAAAAACATTCACGTTTTCGGAAATTGAAATCCCTATATCACTTTGAGCTAAAGC
>CAIJXW010000108.1 GCA_903824755.1 uncultured Bacteroidota bacterium
ATATTCTTACTAAAATTACTAAATTATATTATGGTTTTCAAACAGAAAAATGAGATATTTATTCTGTTTTTTTTGGGATAACAAATATGTGGATAAAAATCCATTAAAAATAATTATTTGCTATGGTTTTTTAAAAAATATTTTCGTATAGGTGTGTAAATTTTGTATAAATTAATAAAATAATGATGAAGGAACATAAAGTTGAGGTTAGAGTGAGATATGGTGAAACGGACCAAATGGGAGTAGTATATCATGGAAGTTATGTGCCCTATTTTGAGATAGGAAGGGTGGAATGGCTAAGAAACAAAGGGGTTTCGTATAAAGACATGGAGCAAAACGGTATTGCGTTGCCAATTGTTTCTATGCATCTTAATTATAAAAAACCAGCAAAGTATGATGATCTTTTAACGATACATACTAAATTAAAAAGTTATAGCGGAGTGAAGATTGAGTTTGATTGTGAAATTCGCAATGAAAACGAAGAGTTATTAACAACTGCACATTTTATTTTGGTTTTTGTGGATGTAAATTCCGGAAAACCTATTTCTCCTCCACAATATATTTTGGATGTAATTAATGCAGAATAAATTAATCTAATTTTTTTATAATGGAAGTTGTTTTTGTTTGAATAAATCGACCACATCTTCTTGGCCAACTTGTAAATTCCAAACATGTAATCCTAGATTTTGAGCAGCATCAGTATTTACTTTTTTGTCGTCAATAAATAAGGTGCGTTTCGGATTTAAATCGTGTTTTCTTAATATATGGGAATAAATTGCCTCTTCTGGCTTTCGCATTCCCATTTCATAGGAGTAATATACTTTTTCAAAGCATTGATAAAAATCACTAAAAAAGGAAATACCTACATTTTGCTCAAAATGGTCAATGTGAATCTCATCAGTATTGGTCAATAAAAACAATCTATATTTATAGGAAAGTAATTGTAAAAACTCCAATCGATATAAAGGAAAATCTCCAATTACAGTATTCCATGCCTCTTTAATTTCAATTATACTTGCGTTGGGAATGTATTTTTGAAACGATTGAAGGAATTCAATTTCTGATAGCTTGCCTTTTTCAAATAAGTCGTTTTGAGCAATTAATTCCTCGTTTGGACCTGCTAATCCAAGTTTTTTAAATGCTTCAACTTGTGCTTCTTTTTCTAGATTCAGAAAAATATCTCCAAAATCAAAAATTATTGTTGTGATCATGGTTCCTAAAAGTTACTAGTTCATCCTCAGTTAATTGCGTTTTATTTGAACTTGCAAAATTAAATTCAGGTGCTTTTATTCCTTTATTAAATGAAATAGCTCCTTTAAATACTCGAGCCTCATCCCATAAATTTGAATCAATGAATGTTTGCAATGTTTTTGTTCCTCCTTCAATTAGCACCGATTGAATTTCTTGTTCAAATAAAAACGAAGCAATATTTGAAGCTAAACTATCATCAAAACGAATTTCATTTTTGCTAATTGAAATAGTTTTCGCTTGATTATCAAAGATATGACTTTCTTTTGTAATTTTATTATTTTGATCTAAAACTATTCTAATTGGGTTATTTCCAATCCAATTTCGTGTAGTTAGTGTTGGATTATCCTCTAATACAGTATTGGTTCCAACTAATATAGCTTGTTCTTCACTACGCCATTTGTGAACTAGTTGGCGAGATAATTCACTAGTAATCCAAACCGGCTTTTGCTCCTCTTTAGTAATTGGAGCGATGAAGGCGTCCTTGCTTTCTGCCCACTTCAGTATAATATAAGGTCTTTTTTTGGTGTGAAATGAAAAAAAACGCTTGTTCAATTCATAGCATTCGTCTTCTTGTATGCCAACGGTAACATTTGCTCCGGCTTCTAACAATTTTTTTATGCCGTTACCGGCCACTTTTGCAAAAGGATCTACCGTACCAATGACTACATTCGGAATTTTATTTGCAATAATCAAATCACTACAAGGTGGTGTTTTTCCAAAGTGGCTGCAAGGTTCTAAGCTTACATAAATCGTGGCTTTTGAAAGTAATGATTTGTCTTTAACCGATTGAATAGCATTGACTTCAGCGTGCGGACTTCCTGCTTTTTGGTGCCATCCTTCGCCAATAATTTGATTATTATACACAATTACGCTGCCAACCAAAGGGTTAGGGTATGTGGTGCCCAATCCATTTTTGGCAAGTTCTATACAGCGCTTTATGTATTTTTCATGTATCTTCACACCACAAAAATAAGTCTTTTTGAATTTAGAATGAAAGTATGTTATTACGAGAAATAAAAAAAGAAGATAACCCCAAAATTGCTGCGGTTATTCGGGAGGTTTTTGTAAATGAAGGCTATCCAAAAACAGGTACAGCCTTTGCCGATGTGCAATTGGATTTTATGTTTGAGGCTTATCAAAATCCAAAATCAATTTATTTTGTAGTAGAAGAAAATGGCAAAATTATTGGTGGTGCAGGAGTAAATCAATTGGATAATTCAAATGAGAACATCTGTGAATTGCAAAAAATGTATTTCTTGCAAGAAGCTCGAGGTAGAGGAATTGGAATGCAAATGATTGAAAAATGTTTGGCGAAAGCCAAAGAATTTGGTTATGAAAAATGCTATTTAGAAACGTTGCCGGTAATGCTTAATGCTCAAAAATTATATACAAAAGTAGGTTTTGAATATTTAAGCGAACCCCTTGGCGGAACGGGCCATACTAGTTGCCCTGTTTGGATGATTAAAAATTTATAATGAAAATGTTGCTAAAAACCTTTAAATCAAAATTGCTACATGAGCTTTCAGCTATTTATGATGAGCAAGAAATTGAAAGTTTCTTCTATCTGTTATTGGAGAGTTATCATGGAAAAAAACGCATCGATTTAGCACTGAATCCCGAAATGGAAATGGATGCCTTACAATTGATTAAATGGGAAAGTGCCTTATCAGAATTAAAAAATCAAAAACCAATACAATATATAATAGGACAAACCGAGTTTTATGGCTTACCGTTTTTAGTGAATGAAAACACCTTAATTCCAAGGCCAGAAACGGAAGAACTGGTAGAATGGATTGTAGTTGAAAGTAGCAAGTCAGCAGTCGGGAGTTTGAAAATCCTTGACATTGGAACGGGTAGTGGTTGCATTGCAATTTCATTAGCCAAAAATTTGCCAAATGCTGAAGTTTTTGCTGTGGATGTTTCGGAAAAAGCTTTGGCTGTTGCCAAAAAAAATGCAGAGATTAATAAGATAGAAGTGAATTTTGTAAATGCTGATATTTTAAGTGTCACTAATTTAAATGAACTTCCAACTTCCAACTTTCAACTTCCAACTCATTTTGATATTATTGTTTCCAATCCACCGTATGTTCGAAATCTTGAAAAAGCCGAAATAAAACCCAATGTGTTAGAATTTGAACCTCACTTGGCTTTATTTGTGGAAGATACCGATGCGTTGCTCTTTTATAGAAAAATTGCTCATTTGGCTTCAAAAAATCTCGTTCAAAATGGAAAGTTGTTTTTCGAAATCAATCAATATTTAGGAAAGAAAACCGCTGAATTGCTTGAGGATTTAGGTTTTAAATCTATTGAATTAAAGAAGGATATTTATGGTTATGATAGGATGATTCAAAGTACTTTGTAAGAAAGCAACTTCCAACTTCCAACTTTAATTTACTCGTATCGCAACGCCTCAATAGGATCTAACTTAGACGCTTTAATAGCTGGATACAGCCCGGAAACTAAAGCCACAATAAAACTTGTAATTACTGCTGCAAGTATTGCTCCCCAAGGAATTACAAAGCCAAATTCCATTACGGTGGCCATCAAATAACCAATTAATATTCCGAAGATAATTCCAACAAAACCGCCAATTTGACCAATTAGTAAGGTTTCCATAAAAAATTGCCAAGCTATAGTTTTGCGTTTAGCACCTAATGATTTTCTAACTCCAATTTCTCTCGTTCTTTCGGTTACCGAAACAATCATGATGTTCATTAGCGCAATTGAAGATCCTAATATGGTAATAATTCCAATTATCCATGCCGATGCACTCAAAACTCCGGTCATTTCAGCAATTCGGTTTACTAAATCATCGCTTCGGGAAATTTCAAAATTATTTTCTTCTACTGGATTTAGTTTTCTAATTTGACGCATGGTTACCGTTGCGTTGTCAACAGCTTCTTCAAAAAATTCTTTTTTATCAACCATTGTACTAATGGTGTAGTTGATACTAGGAACAGAAAACAAAGATCTTGCAACCTGAATTGGAATTAATACGCGTAAATCTTGATTGTTTCCAAAAGTGGATCCTTTTTCTTTTAATACCCCAATAACCTTAAATTTTGCTCCACGAATAGAAATAATTTTGTCAATTGGATTTACATCTTTTAATAGTCCTTTGGAAGCAAAGTCACTTCCAACAATACAATTATAAGTG
>CAIJXW010000109.1 GCA_903824755.1 uncultured Bacteroidota bacterium
AAATTTTAATAATTTTAATAATTTTAATAATTTAAAAATCCCATTTAGGAAACTGAATGGGATTTATTTATAGATTTACGTTTCAAAATTTGAAAATGCAAAATAAAAAAACGGCAGCAATTGGTTTTATTTTCATAACCATGCTTATAGATATTACAGGTTGGGGAATAATCATTCCTGTTATTCCAAAATTGATAAAAGAATTGATACATGCCGATATTAGCGAAGCTGCAAAATATGGTGGTTGGCTCACCTTTGCTTATGCAATAACTCAATTTGTTTTTTCGCCACTTGTTGGAAATTTAAGTGACAAATTTGGCAGACGTCCTATAATTTTAATTTCCCTATTTGGATTTTCATTAGACTATCTATTATTAGCTTTCGCACCTACAATCGGGTGGTTGTTTGTGGGTAGAATTCTAGCAGGTGTTACGGGAGCCAGTATTACTACTGCTTCTGCCTACATTGCAGACGTTAGCACACCAGAAAACAGAGCTAAAAACTTTGGAATGATAGGGGCCGCTTTTGGATTAGGATTTATCATCGGGCCAGTAATAGGAGGGATATTAGGAGAATATGGTTCGAGAGTCCCGTTTTATGCAGCTGCAATTTTGTGCATGATGAATTTTTTGTATGGCTTTTTTATTCTCCCAGAATCACTATCAAAAGAAAACCGAAGAAATTTTGAATGGAAACGAGCAAACCCTATTGGAGCAATGCTAAACCTAAAAAAACACCCAAAACTTACGGGGTTAATTGCTTCCATATTTGTGTTATATGTTGCCTCACATGCTGTTCAAAGCAATTGGAGTTTTTTTACAATGTATCAGTTTAATTGGACAGAAAAAATGGTAGGAATATCATTAGGAATTATAGGTTTGCTAGTAGGAATTGTTCAAGGAGGCTTGATTCGTTGGATAAATCCTAGACTTGGAAATGAAAAAAGCATTTATGTCGGAATTGGACTTTATGCAATTGGAATGTTCCTTTTTGCTTTTGCAACACAAAGCTGGATGATGTTTGCGTTCTTAATTCCTTATTGCCTTGGAGGCATCTCTGGTCCTGCACTACAATCCGTAGTTTCTAGCCAAGTATTACCTTCTGAGCAAGGAGAAATCCAAGGAACGCTAGCCAGTTTAATGAGTGCATCATCAATTGTCGGACCACCACTAATGACAAGTGTTTTTTATTATTTTACTCACAAAGAGGCACCTTTTCAATTTCCTGGAGCTCACTTTGTTTTGGGCGGAATTTTAATGTTGATTAGTGCAATTCTAGCTTATAAATCTTTTAGGAAAAAGCATTAGATATAAAAAATCCCATTTAGTATTAGAACTAAATGGGACCTTTAAGAATTATTTATAATACAATCTATTTATTAGAAATTTGTTACCGTTGGAGGATTTGTCATATAATTTGTAAATTGACCATGCCCGCTAGAATTCCAAGTAGCACCATATATTTGTTCAGAATTTGAGCTATACAAATAGTTTCCTGAAAAATCATGATAAATATTTGAAACATAATTTAAATTTCCTGATGTTCCCATATCAAAATCCATTTCAAAATGATAGTCGCCTAAACTGTTTTTAGTCCAATCAAAAGTGATGTTAAAGTTTGAACCATTTGGATCACCCAACACAGCAGTATTCATTATATAATTCCAATGACCTGCAGTTCCAGCAGTGTTTTCCCAACCTGTTAAAGTAAAGTAAAGTACTGAATTTAGTGTCATTGTATAACTAAATTGATATTGATTTCCTACCAATTCGTATGAGTAAGTTACGGTATAACCACCTGAAGACCAAGTATTTGTTGAGGCACTTTTTCCAACAGGATTATTCATATACAAAGTACCCATATTCATATAGGCTTCCATCTGACTAATTTGAGAAAATGCCTGAGGAGAATTTTGCTGTAAGTTTGCAGGAACTTTTGAGGCCAAATCCAATCTAGTTAAAGAAGGTTTGAAATTTGAAGAACCGCTATCGCTACTGCTACAACTTGTCATAATAATCGCAATTGCGATAAAGCTTAGTATTTTTTTCATAATTATGAATTTGAATTAATTTAGTTTCAAAGATAATTGTAATAAATAAACAAACAAGTTTTATTAGGTTTTTTTTCGTAAGTTGTTGTATGGCTTTGAATTACCTCTTTTTAAATTGAATATTAATTTAAAAATAATAATTCTTTTAATTCAATTCAATCAAAACATTAACTTTGCGATTCTCAATTTATAAAAATGATAATCACCGATACGCATACTCATTTATATTCAGAAGAATTTGACATTGACCGTGACAAAATGATTCAACGTGCCATAAATAATGGTGTTTCTCGTTTTTTTATTCCTGCTATTGATTCTTCTTGCATTCAAAAAATGTATGATTTAGAGGCTAATTATCCTGAAAATATTTTCTTGATGATGGGATTGCACCCTACCTATGTCAAAGACAATTATACAGAAGAATTACAAATTGTAGAACAAGAATTAGCATCAAGAAAATTTGTGGCTATTGGCGAAATCGGAATTGATTTATTTTGGGACAAAACCCATCTCAAAGAACAACAAACTGCTTTTAGAAGTCAAATTAAATTGGCAAAGCACTATAAATTACCAATTATAATTCACTGTCGAGATGCTTTTGATGAAATATTTCAAATTTTGGAAGAAGAAAAAGCAGCCGATTTATTTGGGATTTTTCACTGCTTTACGGGAACATACGAACAAGCTCTCCAGGCAATTTCCTATAATATGAAACTCGGAATTGGGGGAGTAGTAACGTTCAAAAACGGAAAAATAGATCAATTTTTAAACAAAATTGACCTAAAACATATAGTTTTGGAAACAGATTCGCCCTATTTAGCTCCGTTACCATTTCGAGGAAAAAGGAATGAAAGTGAATATATCACTTTGATAGCACAAAAATTAGCAGAAATTTATTCCATTTCTGTTGAAGAAATTGCAAGAATTACAACCGAAAATTCTAAAGATGTTTTTAGTATTTAAAGAATACAAATTTATAAGTCAATAAAATTTCGTTCATTTGTGAATATTAATAAATAGAAAATGTCAAAATTTGATTCAATAAGACCTTTTTACGATGCCGAAATAAACGAGGGAATTCGAACAGCAATCAATCATCCGATGATGAAAGCATTGATGAATTTTACTTTTCCAGAAGTAGATGATGAGGTTTGGAAGGAGCAATTAAGAAAAACCCATTCTATTCGTGATTTTCAGTGCAATTTTATTTATAATTCAGTTCAAAAAGTATTAGAAAAAACATCTGAAGGGCTTACCACATCAGGATTTGAACAATTAGAAAAAAACACATCTTACTTATTTATATCCAATCACCGCGATATTATTTTGGACACATCATTATTGAACACCTGTCTTTTTGATCATGGTTTAGTAATGACGGCATCAGCAATAGGGGATAATTTAGTAAAAAAAGCAGTCTTGTTGACGCTTTCAAAATTGAATAGAAATTTTTTAGTGCAAAGAGGTTTGCCGCCAAGAGAATTGCTAGAAAGCTCCAGATTATTATCCGAATATATTGGACAATTGCTATTGAGAGAAAATCGTTCAGTTTGGATAGCCCAACGAGAGGGAAGAACCAAAGACGGAAATGATGCAACACACCCAGGAGTATTGAAAATGCTTGCTATGGCTTCTGATGATCAAAACCTGATGCGTTATTTCAAGAAAATAAAAGTAGTTCCTGTTTCAATATCTTATGAATATGATCCAACAGATGCTTTGAAAATGCCGCAATTAATGGCCGAAGCAAATAATGAAGTTTATGTTAAAGAAAAAAACGAAGACTTTATGACTTTGTTAAGCGGAATTATGGGACAGAAAAAACACATTCATATTCATGTAGGGAAAGTTTTGGACACCGAGCTTGACAACATTGCTTCTGAGCATGAAAATTCAAATAAACAAATTCAGGCAATGGCACAAATTATAGATGATTCGATTTTGAATTCCTATAAATTATGGCCTACAAATTATATTGCCTATGATATTTTGAACAACACCAATACGTTTTCGGAGCAATATACAGAAAATGAAAAATCTCTGTTTGAACGAAGATTAGAAATGAAAATTGATCAAAAAAACACAGTAGCACTTCAAGGATTTTTGGCGATGTATGCCAATCCAGTGGTTAATAAATTAAAATATCAAAATGCAATCTAAAGTCAAAATACTCTTAATATATACCGGTGGTACTATCGGTATGATGAAGAATTTTGAAACGGGAGCTTTGAAAGCTTTCAACTTTGGTAAATTATTACAAAAAATACCAGAACTCAAACAATTGGATTGTGACATTGAAACAATTTCTTTTGAAAACCCAATAGATTCTTCCAATTTCAATCCTAATAACTGGATTCAAATTGCACAAATCATAGAAGAGAATTATGAAAAGTTTGATGGATTTGTAGTGCTTCATGGTTCCGACACGATGTCCTATTCGGCATCAGCATTGAGTTTTATATTGGAAAACCTAAGCAAACCTGTTATTTTTACTGGCTCTCAGTTGCCAATTGGAGATTTGCGAACTGATGCTAAAGAAAATTTAATTACCGCAATTCAAATAGCGTCATTACAGCAAAAAAGCAAACCCGTAATTCAAGAAGTGTGTCTTTATTTTGAATATAAATTATATAGAGGCAACCGAACAACCAAAATAAACGCAGAACATTTTAATGCTTTTGCTTCGCCAAATTATCCTGAGCTTGTAGAATCTGGCGTTCATTTGAAAGTTAATAATGAAGCATTATTAGCGTATCAGCCGCAAAAAAATTTCAAAACAAACAAAGAATTAAACACCAATGTTGCCATCGTCAAAATGTTTCCAGGGATAAACGAAACAGTTTTGTCGGCTATTTTGGATATTCCAAACCTAAAAGGAATAGTGCTGGAAACGTATGGTTCTGGAAATGCACCTACCGATGAATGGTTTATTTCTCTTCTTGAAAGAGCCATAAAAAAAGGATTACACATCGTTAATGTTACGCAATGTTCTGGCGGAAGTGTGAGCATGGGGGATTATGAAACCAGTACGCAGCTAAAAGATATCGGGATAATTTCAGGAAAAGACATCACTACCGAAGCGGCAATTACTAAATTAATGTATCTTATGGGGCAGCAAGTTGCACCTAATGTTTTCAAAACCATTTTTGAAACTCCTATTCGCGGCGAATTGTCATAAAATCTAAGTTTTAATTTTCATAACCGACATTTTTTTTGGTTATTTGCAAACCCAAACAAAGAGAGGTGGCCGAGTGGCTGAAGGCGCACGCTTGGAAAGCGTGTATATGGCAACATATCGAGGGTTCGAATCCCTTCCTCTCTGCAAAATATAAATAAGGTAGCCTATTGGTTGCCTTTTTTTAGTATCTTTATTTTTTTAAATAATATAAGATGAGACTCCTACTCAATACGATTTTTTTCTTAGTTTTTATAACTGGTTTTTCTCAAGAAACACCCAATTTTACTGCTTTAGATTCCTTATATCGGGAGGATCAATTTTATATTAAATTTGTTTATAATAACCTATCTCAATTTCCAAGTGGACTTCAGCAAGATAAGTTTTCGCCAGGTTTTTCATTGGGATTTCTTCGAGATATGCCTATCAATAAGACGCGGACAGTTGCTATTGCAGTTGGTTTAGGGTATTCTTATTCAGAGTATAATCAAAATTTATTAATAAAAAACTTGCCCTCTGGAAATTCCTATCAGGTATTAAATTCGACCGATGCCTATTCAAAAAATCGAATTTCACTGCATCAAATAGATATTCCAATTGAATTTCGATGGAGGACTTCCACTCCCGAAAGTCACAAATTTTGGCGAGTTTACTCTGGTTTTATAGTCAGTTATATGTTTCATAACCAGTATCAAATTGCGAGCGCGACTGCAAATTATTCTATTTCAAATAACAAAGATTTCAACAAAATTAGTTATGGCCCTTATTTTACAGTTGGTTGGAATACTTGGAATGCCTATTTATATTACGGATTAAATTCAATTTTTCAATCGAATGTGAAAATTGATAATCAAACAACAAATATGAATACCGTAAATATGGGATTGATTTTTTATATTTTATAAACTACATTTTTTTCCGCATTCTCGCCACCGGAATGTCTAATTGCTCTCTATATTTTGCGATTGTTCTTCTTGCGATTGGGTATCCTTTTTCTTTCAAAATTTCGGCAAGTTGATCATCAGGTAATGGTTTGTGTTTGTCTTCTTCCTCAATTACATTTTGAAGTATTTTTTTAATCTCTAGTGTTGATACATCTTCCCCTTGTTCATTTTTCATCGCTTCAGAGAAAAATTCTTTGATTAATTTTGTTCCATACGGAGTTTCAACATATTTGCTATTGGCCACCCGAGAAATAGTTGAAATATCAAGCCCAACTCGGTCTGCAATATCCTTGAGTATCATGGGTTTCATTTTGGTTTCATCACCATCCAAAAAGAATTCCTCTTGAAAATGCATGATGGCATTCATAGTGACAAAAAGTGTTTCTTGGCGTTGTCTGATGGCATCAATAAACCACTTGGCCGAATCTAATTTTTGTTTAATAAATTGGACAGCCTCTTTTTGAGAGTTTGATTTGTCACGAGATTCTTTATAGGTTTGCAACATTTCTTGATAATCTTTCGAAATGTGCAATGACGGGGCGTTTCTCCCATTTAATGTTAGCTCTAATGCACCATCGATAATTCGAATGGCAAAATCAGGTACAATATTTTCCGTAACTTTATTATTTCCGGTAAATGAGCCTCCAGGTTTTGGATTTAACCGTTCAATTTCATAGACCGCTTTTTTGAGTTGGTCGTTTGAAACGGCATATTTTTGTAAAAGTTTATCGTAGTGTTTTTTTGTGAAAGCATCAAAATGATGTTCTATAATATCCATCGCCATGGCCACAGATTCTGTTGGGGTTTTATGTTTCAACTGAAGCAATAAACATTCTTGCAAATCTCTAGCACCAACTCCAGAAGGCTCCAATTCATGAATTACAAACAGCATTTTTTGAACCCTATTTTCATCGGTATAAATGCCTTGAGTAAATGCCAAATCATCAACAATATCAGATATTGTTCTTCTAATATAGCCCATATCGTCAATGCTTCCAACAAGAAATTCTGCAATTTCTCTTTCGGAATCATTCAAAATAAAAGTGTTCAGTTGATTGATTAAATCTTGATGAAAACTAATAGGTGCTGCAAATGGCGATTCTCGTTCATCATCGTCCTCCCCATAATTGTTGATTTGAGTTTTATAATCTGGTGTGTCATCATTACTCAAATAGTCGTCAATATTTATATCTTCCGATTCAATTCGTTCCGATTCAGCATCGTCATAATCGTCATAATCTTCATTTTCAAACTCATCTTTTTCATATTCTTCTTCTTTTCCAGCTTCTAGTGCAGGATTTTCGTTCATCTCTTCCAATAATCTTTGCTCAAATGCTTGTGTTGGCAATTGAATTAACTTCATCAACTGGATTTGTTGTGGAGATAATTTTTGAGATAATTTGAGATTTAGAAATTGCTTTTGCATCGATTTTATTCGTTTATTTTGGTAATAGCTGATTTTTGAAACACATTATTTTACGTCTCAATAGGTTCTAAAATTCGGCACTTCCAGGAGTTCTTGGAAACGGAATTACATCACGAATATTTGTCATTCCAGTTACAAAAAGCACCAATCTTTCAAATCCAAGTCCAAAACCAGAGTGAACGGCACTTCCAAATCTTCGGGTGTCCAAATACCACCATAATTCTTGTTCATCAATGCCTAAAGCTTTCATTTTTTCTACCAAAACATCAAAGCGCTCCTCTCTTTGTGAGCCACCAACAATTTCTCCAATGCCTGGAAATAGGATATCCATGGCGCGAACCGTTTTCCCATCTTCATTCAAACGCATATAAAAGGCTTTGATATTGGCAGGATAATCAAACAAAATTACGGGGCATTTGAAATGTTTTTCAACCAAAAATCTTTCGTGTTCTGATTGCAAATCGGCTCCCCATTCTTCTATAATATAATTGAATTTTTTCTTTTTATTAGGAGTTGAATCCCTCAATATATCTATTGCTTCGGTATATGAAACGCGTTTGAAATTGTTTTCTAAAACAAAATTCAATTTGTCTAACAAGCCCATTTCACTTCGCTCAGCTTGTGGTTTTTGTTTTTCTTCATCTAATAATCGATTTTCCAAAAACTTCAAATCATCTTTACAATTATCCAAGACATGTTTGATTACATATTGAATAAAATCCTCTGCCAAATCCATATTGTCATTCAAATCATTGAAAGCCACCTCTGGTTCAATCATCCAAAATTCGGCCAAGTGTCGCGATGTGTTTGAATTTTCTGCTCTAAAAGTAGGTCCAAACGTATAAACCTGCCCTAAAGCCATAGCAAATGTCTCGGCTTCTAATTGACCAGAAACGGTTAGATTGGTTTCTTTTCCGAAAAAATCCTCTTTATAATTAATTTTGCCATCTTCAGTTTTTGGGGTATTTTCAAATGGCAAAGCGGTAACTTTAAACATTTCGCCTGCTCCTTCCGCATCAGATCCAGTTATAATTGGGGTATTGACATAGACAAATCCTCTGCTTTGAAAGTAGTGATGTACCGCAAATGACAATACAGAACGAACCCGCATTATTGCACCAAAAGCATTTGTACGAACCCGCAAATGAGCATTTTCTCTCAAAAATTCTAACGAATGTTTTTTGGGCTGCATCGGAAATTTTTCGGCATCAGAATCGCCAAGTATTTCAATTTTTGAAACCCTAATTTCTACCTTTTGTCCCGCACCTTGACTTTCTACTAATGAACCAGTTACAGAAACAGCAGCTCCTGTAGTAATTCGCTTTAAGGTTTCTTCGGGTGTGTTTTCAAAATCAACAACACATTGAATATTATTTATTGTTGACCCATCATTAAGGGCTATAAATTGATTATTTCTAAAAGTCCTTACCCAGCCTTTTGCATTAATCTCTTGTAGCAGAACTTCTGCATTTAGTAAGTCTTTTATTTTTGTATGTTTCATCGTTCGATACGTTTTCTGAATATTATTTTGATTGATATGCAAATATAATTGATTTAGTTATTTTTTTGATCCCATTTCTTAGGAAATACGATTTGTCATTTAAATAGAATACTATTTTTTTTATCAAAAAAACAAATTGATGTTTGACACATTCTAAACTTCTGCTTCCTGTTTTTTTGCTTGTTTTTTCTCAAATGTTAATACCAAAGCGGGTAATACTAATAAATTGGAAAACATAGCAAACAATAACGTGCAAGAAATTAAACCTCCAAGGGCAATAGTTCCACTAAAACTAGATAATGTAAATATTGCAAAACCAAAAATTAAAACAATTGAAGTATAAAAAGTGCTAATTCCAGTTTCTCGCAAGGCACTAAAAACGGATTTTTTTATTCTTCCGTTATTCTGAATTAAATCATGACGGTATTTTGCCATAAATTGAATAGCATTATCAACCGAAATTCCAAATGCGATACTAAAAACCAATATGGTAGATGGTTTCAATGGAATTTCGAAATAACCCATTAATCCAGACGTTATGCAAAGAGGTAAGATGTTTGTAATAACAGAAGCAAATACCATTTTTACAGACCTAAAAAGATAGGCCATCAATCCAGCAATCAATAATATTGCAAAAATTAGGGACTCGATGAGGTTATTTATAAGATAAGTTGTTCCTTTTTGAAAAACCAATGCTTTTCCTGTTAAAGTGACTTCGTAACGTTCTTTTGGAAAAACTTCACCAATTTTTTGTCTTAATTTTCCTTCAATTATCGCCATTTCTTTTGTGCCAATATCTTTCATAAATGTAGTAATTCTGGCATATTGACCAGTAGAATCTACATAACTTTTCATAAGATTATCTTTTGTGTTTTTTGTTGCATTTTTGGCATAAGACAAAATAAAAACTTGCTCCTGTGAAGTTGGTAATTGAAAAAATTCGGGATTTCCGTTATAGTAAGCTTGTTTAGAATACTTTACTAAATTGACAATTGAAACGGGCTTTGATAATTCTGGAATTTGGGAAATAGTTTGTTGCAATTCTTCCATTTTTTTAATAGTAGATAGCTTCATAACACCCTTTTTTTGTTTGGTATTAATCATTATTTCCAAGGGCATAACGCCACTAAATTCTTTTTCAAAAAACAGAATGTCTTTAAAAAACGAAGCGCTTTTTGGCATTTCGCCAATCAAACTTCCTGAAACTTTTATTTGTGAAACACCAATAACGCTAAAAATTAGCAACAAACCATATAATGTATAAATCAAACTACGCTTGCTTTTCACTATGTTTTCTACCCAATCAAGCAAAGACGAAATATAAGTTTTGCTCAAATGATACAAGTGTTTTTCCTTAGGAACTGCCATAAAACTATATACAATCGGCACCACTACCAGTGTTAGCAAATAGACCGTAACAACATTTATTGAAGTGACCAAACCAAATTCAAAAAGCAAATCATTTCCAGTAATCATAAATGTAGCAAAACCCGCCGCAGTGGTCAAGTTTGTCATTAATGTAGAAACACCAATTTTTGAAATTACGCGCTGTAAAGCCTTTGCCTGGTTGTTGTGTAATTTTATTTCTTGCTGGTATTTATTGATTAAAAAGATGCAATTCGTAATCCCGATAACGATAATCAACGGTGGAATAATAGCTGTTAGAATTGTAATTTTATAGTGAAATAAACCTAGTGTTCCAAAAGACCACATCACTCCAAAAAGCAAAATAAAAATGGAAATAAATGTTGCTCTATAGGATCTAAAAAAAAGAAAAAATATTAAAGAAGTGATTAGCAAAGCAGCACCAATAAAAAGGCCTATTTCGCCTTTCATATTTTCGGCATTGATGGTTCGAATGTAAGGCATTCCAGAAACCCGCAAATCTATCCCTGTGTTTCTCTCAAATTTTTCAATTTTCGGAATTAGATTTTCAATAATAAAGGTTTTTCGAGCAGCCGAATTCACAATTTTTTTATTCATATAAATTGCCGAACGAATACTTCCAGATTCTTTATTGAACAAAAGCCCTTCATAAAAAGGTAAATTATTAAAAAGTTCATTCCGAACCTCTTTCAAATAGGCTGCTTTTGAAGTTTTTGATTCGTCAATAAAAGAAACGAGCTCAAATGTTTCTTTGGTAGTATTTTTCTGTAATTTTTTTAAATCATTAACCGAAATTACCAAATCGACTTCTCTAGCTGTTTTTAGACTATTCATCAACTCTTTCCAAGCCGAAAAAGCTTTTGGGGTAAAAAATTGACTGTCTTTGAAGCCGATAACAATCAAATTGCCCTCTTCTCCAAATTTATTTAAAAAGTCTTTATATTGTTTGTTTACAATGTGTTTGTGAGGAAGCAAATTAGCTTCCGTATAAGTCATTCCGAGGTTTTTCCACTGCAAGGCTAAAAAAACAGTAATTGCAAAAATTATCCCTAGAATTAGTATTCTATTAGTAAGAATTATTCTAGCGATTCGCTCCCAAAACCCAACTTTTAATTTTTTTTTCATGCCATTTTTAATGGTTGCAAAGGTAATTAAAACCTATAAAA
>CAIJXW010000110.1 GCA_903824755.1 uncultured Bacteroidota bacterium
ACTAATATTCTGCCAATTTCTTATACTAATATTTCCAATCCTCAAATACTATTTGTTCGAGTTCAAAATGATATAACGGGTTGTTATGCTACTACTACATTACAGCTTAATGTTACTCAAGGCCCAGTAGCCAATACCCCAAATGATTTAGAGGTTTGCGACCCAGATAGTAATGGTTTTAGTTCTTTTGATCTAACGAGCGTCATCAACGAAATTACTGGAGGTGCTTCTGGAGTTGTAGTAACATTTCATGAAACCCCATACGATGCAGAAAATCAGCTCAATGCAATAGCAACGAATCCATATCCGAATATAGTTCCTAATGTTCAACCTATCTATGTTAGAGTATCCTATGCACTAACGGGTTGTTCTAATTTTGTCACCCTACAATTATTGGTTCATGACACTCCAGTTGCTTCCCAAGCGGCACCATTATCAGTATGTGATGACAATACAGACGGCTTCGCAAGTTTTGATTTGACTTTGGCTAATCTTGGCGTATTAGGAGGTTTAGACCCAGCACTATATGATGTTAGCTATTATGTTCTTCAGGCAGATGCTGTTGCAGGAACTTCACCAATTACAAACGTAACGAATTTTATCAATAGCAATCCATTGCTACAAACCATTTGGGTACGATTAGAAAACAACACAACAGGTTGCTCAGATGTAGTTTCGTTAGATTTAATTGTAAATTCACTTCCAGTTGTTCCTTTTCCAGTTCCGTCATACAGTTTGTGTGACTATACTAACACAGGAGATCAAGTAGAGCAATTTGATTTAAGTACAAAAATAGAAGATGCCATAGGCACTCAAACAGGATTATTGGTATCCTACTACTTTTCGGCAGCAGATGCATTAACAGGCACAAATCCACTTCCGAATTTATATTCTAATGTGGTTAATGCCCAAACGATTCATGTTCGTGTAGAGAACAGTATTACGCATTGTGTGGTAACAAGTTCGATGGATTTGCGAGTGGAATCATTGCCATCGCCAGTAGTACCTGCTAACCCAATTGTAGTTTGTGATTCGGACAGCAACGGTTTTACGTCATTTGATTTAGACGCATTAATTCCATCGATACTTAGTGGAGCTCCAGGAATTACTATTACGTTTCATGAAACACAACAAGATGCAGACGATGCTACTAATGCTTTAGTGAGTCCCTATTTAAACATTAATCAACAAATTCAGTTTATCTATGTAAGAGCAGAGGACAATCTTACGCATTGTTTCAGTACCATAATGATAGAGCTTAACGCCAATCCAGCCCCAGTTATCCCTCCAACAACAGTATTGCAAGACATCAATAAATGTGATTCGGGAACCAATAACCAAAATGGATTGACCACATTTAATTTGACGGTTCAAAACGCAGGAATTTTGGCAGCACAAACCGGTCCATCGATAAATTATGATATTACATATTATATTAGTTTAGCCAATGCACAAGCAGGAACGGCACCAATAATTTCTCCAACAAATTTCAACAATACCAGTAATCCACAAACTATTTGGGTACGCGTGAAAGACCTTATTACGGATTGTTACAGCGTTGGTTCTTTCCAATTGACAGTAAATACACCTATGGTATATGTAACTCCATCACCACTAAGTCTTTGTGATGACGGACCAACAAGTGCATTGCCAACGCGATTGTTTGACTTGACGGTAAAAAATAATGTTATCACCAATAACCAACCCGGCTTTACCGTAACTTATTATCCTAGTTTTGCCGATCTTTTGGCAAATACGAATGTGATAATCACTCCAACAGCATATACCAATATTGCCAATGCACAAACATTAGGAGTTTTGGTATCAAATGCATCAGGTTGTGCTAGTTATGGAACGTTGGATATTCGAGTATTGCCGTTACCAACCCCGAAAACAAATCCAGTACCATTAGTAAAATGTGATGATACGAACTCGCCAAACGGCACCGAATTATTCAATCTTACTGTAAATCAGAATTACATTAGAAATAATGACCCTGATGTAACCTTTGCTTATTACTTATCTCAAAGTGATGCCGATTTGCAAATCAATCCAATTACAACACCAACGGCCTATGAAGTAGGGACTACCACAATTTGGATTCGAGTGATGAATGCACAAATAAATTCTGATGGAAACCGATGCTATATATTAGTTCAACAATCCGTTGTTGTTAATCTATTACCAGTGGTTACGGTAAATCCAACCTATACAATTTGTGACACGAGCTTTACATCAGTAGCCACGTTTACGTTAGATAGCATGAATAGTTCAATATTAGGCACTCAAGCCGCTTCTGATTTTATTATAACCTATCATTTAACAGCAGCCGATGCTCAAGCAGGAGCTAACGCATTAGCCAATAGCTACCAAAACATTACTAACCCACAAGTGATATATATCCGAATGGTAAACACCACCACAGGTTGTATCAATTCTGCAGGAACAGCAACACTAAAAGTAGCTGCCGGTGCATTGATAGGAACACCAGCAACTTGGGGAGTTTGTGATTATGAATTTACGAGTCCCAACGGAGTGACTACATTTGATTTGACCCAGTTAGACGCGCAGGTATTGATGGGACAAGCCCCAGTATTATTCACCACCGCCTATTTCACGAGTTTGGCCGATGCCACATTAGGAGTAAATGCAATAAGCAATCTATCGACCTATCAAACCTCGGATACAACAATTTGGATAGTGGTGACCAATATGACAACACTTTGTCGCTCGGATATAAAAACCATATCCCTAGTAGTAGAGCCATTAGCCGAACCAGTAATTACGTCTTCAACAGGCAGCAACACGATTTGTGTTGAGTGGATTACGGGAACAGCCACCGACCCATTACTTAGCGGATTAACATTAGATAGCGGAATTACAGCACCAAATTATAGTTTTCAATGGTCATTAGACGGAACTCCAATACCGGGAGCAATCAACGCTACTTATACAATAAATACGGTAGCTCCAGGAGATTATTCCGTAGTAGCTACGAGTGTAAACCCACCATTATTGGGTTGTGTGTCGAATCAATCGGCCATCTTTACGGTGATAAAATCAGGTCCTGCAGTGATAATAGGTACAGGATATGAAGAAATTATCGCATTTGAAGACATTCAAAACATAATTGTAACTGTTCAAGGATATGGCACATATCATTATCAGTTGGATAATGGGCCAATCTTGGACAATGGAGGAGTTTTTGAAAACGTACCTTACGGCACACATACCATAACAGTTCACGATGTGAAAGGCAATACGCCTTGCGATAATTTAGTAATATCAAACATATCGGTGATCAATTATCCGCACTTCTTTACGCCAAATGGAGACGGAATAAATGATGAGTGGAATATTGTTGGATTAATTCCACAACCTAACGCAAAAATTTATATATTTGACCGATTCGGAAAACTAATGAAACAAATCAGTTCAACAGGTACAGGTTGGAACGGTTTTTTCAACGGAGAGCCAATGCCAGCAACGGATTACTGGTTTACGGTTGAATATTTAGAACTAGGATTAAGCAAAACATTTAAAGCACATTTCTCATTAAAAAGATAAAAAAAAATGAATTTTAGAAAGAGGTATATCGTATTGTTGTTATTATTTTTATCACAAATATCATTTTCCCAAGAAGGATTACCAGTTTATTCTGATTATTTGTCAGATAATTATTATTTATTACACCCATCTATGGCAGGTGCTTCTAGCTGTGCAAAAGTTAGACTTACTGGTAGACAGCAATGGTTTGGTCAAGAAGATGCCCCTGCACTTCAAACTTTGAGTTTCAATGGAAGACTTTCTGACCGTTCTGGTGCGGGAATTATACTAATGAACGATGTCAACGGTTATCATTCTCAAAAAGGAATGAAATTGACCTATGCACACCACATTAGATTTTCTAGAGATGAAATAGATTTGAATCAATTATCTTTCGGGGTAAGTGCCGGTTTTATTCAAAGTCTTTTAGACGAGACGGATTTTTATTTGAATAATCCAAATTATGATCCAATTGTTTCTGGAACAATAATTCAAAAAGCTTCCTATTTTAATGTTGATATAGGTGCCTCTTATAACTATTTAGATTTCTATGCACACCTAACAGTAAAAAACGCCTTGAGCAGCGATAGAAAACTATATACTGACAGAGAGCCTGTAAATCTTAAAAGAATAATTTTTAACACAGGATATACTTTTGGAGATTCAAACGATTTGTTGTGGGAACCGTCAATAATGTATCAATACATTAGTTTGACCAAAGAACAAACGGTAGATATGAACTTAAAAGCTTATAAAAAATTAGATTTTGGAAAAGTTTGGGCAGGATTATCATACAGAAGAAGTCTAGAAGGAGCTCAATATCTTGAAGGAGTAAGCATTAAAGAACAAAATTTACAATATGTAACACCAATTTTAGGTGTAAATTATAAAAACTATATGGTGGCCTATACTTATTCTAAACTATTGGGTAATATTAATTTTGACGATAGTGGTTTTCACCAAATTACTTTAGGTATTAATTTATTCTGCGAGCCAGATAAATACGAATGTAATTGCCCAGCAATTAACTAATAAATTATCAATAATTAAGTCCCGATATTTTCGGGACTATTTTTTTTAAATATGATTATAAAATCAGTTAACGGAAAATATCCAACCATTCCCGAAGATTGTTATGTTGCAGAAAACGCAACAATAGTTGGAGAAGTTACTATCGGAAAATCATGCAGTATTTGGTTTAATGCAGTTATCCGAGGCGATGTAAATTTTATCACTATTGGAGATAAAGTAAATATTCAGGACGGTGCCATTATTCATTGCACTTATCAGAAACACCCAACAATTATTGGGAATAATGTTTCGATTGGTCACAATGCAATTGTGCATGGTTGTGTTATTCATGACAATGTTTTGGTTGGAATGGGAGCAATAGTTATGGATAATTGCATTATAGAAAGCAATTCTATTATTGCAGCAGGGGCAGTAATTACTCAAAATACTAAAGTCGAATCGGGAACTATTTGGGCAGGTGTTCCAGCAAAAAAAGTTAAAGATATTGATCAATCAAACTTTGCAGGAGAAATTGAAAGAATTTCAAATAATTATGTGATGTATTCTTCGTGGTTTAAAGACGAATAACCAACTAAAAATCTTTTTTACAAACTGAATAACCTTCACCAACAATTGCAGTTAAAACAGCAGGATTTATATTAGTATAAAATAGTTGACTGCTTTTTCTATCCAGATTAAACCCAATTTTTTCGGCTAATACTTTTTGCGTTTGTCTAGCAACTGCTTCTCCAGAATCGATTATTTTAATTGAATTTGGAATTATTTTTTTTATCTGTGGAATCAAATATGGATAATGACTACAACCCAAAACCAAATAATCGATATTGGCCGCCACCATAGGAGACAAATATCCTTGAAGCAACTGAAACATTTTGGGAGTATTTATTTCTCCATTTTCTATTAATTCTACCAATCCAGATCCAATTTGCTCAATTATTGTTGTGTTTGAATAGGTCTTAACCACATCATTAAAAAGGGCACTATTCAACGTTCCTTTTGTTGCTAGAATGCCAATTTTTTGTGTTTTCGAATTATTTGCGGCCGGCTTTATAGCAGGTTCAATTCCGATAAAAGGTACTTTGTATTTTGCTCGTAGCTCTTTGATAGAATTAGTAGTTGCCGTATTGCAAGCAACCACAATAATTTTACAATTCATTTCCAAGAGGAGTTCCGTATTTTTTTCGCTAAGGGCAATAATTTCGTCTTTAGATTTTTGACCATAAGGAGCATTCTTGCTATCTGCAAGATAAATGGTGTTTTCGTTTGGCATTAATTCATGAATTTCACGCCAAATTGATGTGCCGCCAATTCCAGAATCAAACAAACCAATAGGGTTATTAGTACTCATAAAACAAATATAAAAAAAAACTGCTCATCGAAGTGAGCAGTTTTATATTTCTTTATAAACAAAAGATTAAAATCCTAAATCTTTCTTTACGTCATTTGTAATTTCTGGACCGTCAGCTAGAAGCAAACCTTCAGAATTTAAAACATATTGAAATCCTTTTGCTTTTCCTACTTTTTGAATAGAAGCTTTTATTTTTTCGTAGATTGGTTTTGTGATTTCTTGTTCTTTTTGTTGCAATTCTTTCTGAGCATTGTCTCTATAATCAGTAATTCTTTTTTGCATATCCTGCATCTCTTTTGAACGCTCTTCGTTTACTTTATCTCCAGCTGTTGCTGCTTCGCCTTCGTATTTTTTTAATTTCGTTTGAAATTCTTCGCCCATTGTTTTGTATTCAGAATCATAGGTAGCACCTAATTTTTCTAATTGTTTTTGAGCTTCAAGCATTGCCGGCATTTTTGCCATAATTTCACCAACATTTACGTGTGCTGTTTTTGATTGAGCATTTGCAATTTGACTTGCTCCCAAGATAAATACGGCAGCTAATAGTAAAGTTTTAATTTGTTTCATCATTTTTATTTGTTTAATTAGTATTGGTTTTATTTATTTTCTTTTAATTTCTCTTCTTTTGCTTTTTTTGCAGCTTCCCGCTCTTCAATTAGTTTTTTTCTTTGAGCTTCCTGTGCTTTTTTTCGTTCCTCAATAATTTTTGCTTTTTCTTCAGCTCTTTTTTTTCTATTTTCTTCAGCTAATTTTATTGCCATTTCTTTTTTGCTGATTGCAGTTGTGTCAGTTGCTGTCTTTTTCTCTGTGCTAAGACTTTCTCCTGCTTTTTTTGCCGCTTTTTCTTCTAGCAATTTCAATCTAGCTTCTTCCGCCTCTTTTTTCTTTGCTTCAGCTGCCGCCTTTTTGTCTTCTATCGCTTTTTGTCTTGCCGCTTTTTTGTCTTCCTGTAATTTTATTTTCTCAACCAAATCAGGGTTTTCTTTTAGCAAATCTTCTTTGGCGTCTTTTTCAGCTTCTTCTTTGAGTTGTTTTTTTGTCAATTGCTCTTTTCGTGAAACCCTAGATAATGTCCGAATCACTTGGTCACTTATGTCAAAACGTTTTGCCGCAAAAAGCATCGTTAAATCAGAAGATTTATCAAATATAAAATCATATTTTCTAGCTTCCGAAATATCTTGAACCGCAGTAAATATTTGATCTTGTATCGGCTTTACTAGTACTGATTTTTGAATTATTAAATCACCATTTGGTCCAAATCTCTTTTGAGAATAGTCTAACAAATCTGTTTCTAATGTTTTTATTTCCTCCAAGCGTTCATCAATTAGTTCTCTAGTCAATAAAACTTGCTCTGTTTTTAAGGATTCTTTCCTTTTAGTAATTTCATTTTTTTTAACCTCAATTTCTTGCTTCCACTTTTGAGCTTTATTTTCTAATTCATTCTTAGCTTCAGAATATTCAGGTACATTTTGCAAAATATATTCCATATCAATATAGCCAATCTTCACGCCCTTAATTTGCCCTTTGGCAACAAAAGAAAAAGATAAAACAAATAGAACTATTAAAAATTTATTTCTCATAATTTAACAAAATTAGAAAATATTTTTTGGATTTAAAATTGTTGTCCAATAATAAAATGTGTTTCCCACCCATTTGGTTTCGTTAATCCTTGAATTGGAAGTGCATCAAAACCATATCCAAAATCAATTCCTAACAATCCAAACGCTGGCATAAACACTCTCAAACCAAATCCTGCAGAACGTTGCAAAACAAATGGGTTATAATTTTTGAAGGAATCATAAGCCGTTCCGCCCTCTAGAAATGTTAGTCCATATATTGAAGCTGATGATTTCAAAGTTAATGGATAACGCAATTCTAATGAGAATTTATTATATATGGTAGCCCCATTTTGAGCCCCTCTATTATCCGTAGGTGTTAAAGATTGATTTGGATATCCTCTCAAACCGACAACTTCTCTTCCGTCTAAAGCGAAATTTGCCAATCCATCACCTCCAACAAAAAATCTTTCAAATGGTACTAATCCACGATCTGAATTATAAGATCCTAAAAATCCGAATTCGCCTAATGTTCGTAGTACTAATTTACCATAAATTTTTTGATACCAATCTGCTTTAAATTTAATTTTATAATATTCTAACCAATTAAATTTCTTTTGATCTACTTTCGACTGGTCAACATCGGCATCTTGAAATCCATTTGCTCTAACTAAGGTAGTTGACCCATTAGTGGTTTGTGCTTTTACATAATCGCCTGTTCCAACCCAGTCACCATTAGTGTCAAAATAACCAATAGCATCATTTTTTAATTTATATTCAGCTAAATTGCCAAGATTGGCATAATCTACTTTATTGAACAATGAATAGGGTGGAGTGAATTTTGCAGAAACATTAAATTCAGACCCATAAGTAGGGAAAATTGGATTTATTCCTTTATTATTTCTACTCAATCCAATGGTATAAGCAAAATTTCTTGAAGAGCCATTCCCGAACGTAAATAATCCTGTATTATAATTATTCAAATCATAATATTGAAAACTCAATGCGTTTGAAAAAACAAATGAATCATCTGGTTTTTTTAGTGTTTTTGCAAGACCAATAGATGCCGAAAGTATATTGAAACTCTTGTTTTTATCCACCGATCTTGTTGCGAAATTATTCAAAAATTGCTTACTATATGATAATGAGGTACTAAATTGTACGGGTTTTTTACCGCCAAACCATGGTTCGGAAAACGACATGCTATAAGTTTGAAAATAGGTGCTTCCTTGAAGTCTTAAAGATACTTTTTGACCATCTCCCATAGGTAGTGGTCTATACGCTTCTTTTTTGAAAACATTTCGCAATGAAAAATTATTAAAACTCAAGCCTAACGTTCCTATAAATCCTGTTCCGCCATAACCTCCTTGCAATTCAATTTGGCTAGATCCTTTTTCTACAAGATTATATTCTATGTCAACTGTTCCTGAACCAGAATCTACATTTTTGAATTTTGGTTCGATAGCTTCAGGGTCAAAAAATCCTAACTGACCTATTTCACGGACTGTTCGAATCAAATCGTCTTTGCTATATTTTCTTCCTGGCTTTGTTCGTAGCTCACGATAGATTACTTCGTCATTTGTTTTGTCGTTTCCAACTACTGTTATTTTGTTGAAATAAGCAATCGGTCCTTCTATCACTCGAATTTCAAAATCTATTGTGTCGTTTGCGGTTTTTACCTCTACTGCGTTAATGTTTGAAAATAAATAACCATTATTTTGATACACGTTTGTAATGTCTTCTCCGTCTGGTTTTGTTTTGTCGGCAATTCTTTTTTGAAGCAATACGCCATTATAGACATCGCCTTTTTTCACACCCAAAATACTTGCTAAACCTTGATCAGAGTATACAGTGTTTCCTAGAAATTTAATATCTCCGAAGTAATATTTTCTTCCTTCTTCAAGATTTATATTTATCGAAAGTTCGTTTTTTTCTTTATTAAATGAAACGCTATCGAATACTATTCGTGCATCTCGGTAGCCGTTTTCTTTATATTTATCGATAACTTTTACTAAATCTTCTTTGTATTTGTCTTTAATAAATTTTGAAGCTTTTAGAATGCGAAGCGGATTTCTTTGTTTGGTATTTGACATTGCTTTTCGCAATTTTGAACTGCTAAACTTCTCATTTCCATAAAAATCTATATTCTTTATTTTAATTTTCTCTCCTTTATCAATAACTACAAGCATCTTCACCATATTGATTACGGTTGTGTCCTGAAAAGTTTTGATGTTTACTTTTGTATTATAGTAACCTTCTTTTTTATACTTGTTTTCTATGTAGTTTTTTGTCGTAGTAATTAAATTATCATTCACTACTTTTCCATTTGTCAATCCATTATCTTTTACTAATCCTTCGATTTTGGATTTTTTTACACCAACAAATTTTACTTCATTTAACTTTGGTAATTCATTGATGTTCAAAGACAAATAAATGCTGTCGCCAACAATTCTATTTACATAAAAATCAATTTCGCTAAAAAGGCCTAATTTTCCAAGCTTTTTTATAGCATTACTAATTTCTTCTCCTGGAACAGTAATTTTCTGCCCTTTTTCCAATCCTGCAAACGTGACAACGGTTTGTTTGTTAAAACTAATTTTACCCGTTACCTCGATATCTGCCAAATTATATTTTGTGCCTTGGTCAAATGGAACTTTTTCTTGTGCGTTAATTTGAGTTAAACATCCTAGGATAAGAATACTCAAAATAGTTTTAATTTGTTTTTGTAACACTAAAATATTATTTAATTTGTTCACTTGTTTTTCCAAACCTACGTTCTCTTTTTTGATAACTAATAATGGCCTCATGCAAATCGTCTTCTTTAAAATCTGGCCATAAAACATCGGTAAAATATAATTCTGCGTAAGCAATTTGCCAAAGCAAGAAATTACTGATTCTATGTTCTCCACTAGTTCTTATTAATAAATCTACATCAGGTAAATTTTGCGTGTAAAGATGCTGATTAATAATTAATTCATCTATATTGTCTATTGAAATTATATTATTTTTAACTTTATTGCTTATGGTTTTCACCATGCTGACAATTTCTTCCCTTGAGCCATAGCTAAGAGCAAGGGTTAAAACCATCTTTTTATTTTCTTTTGTTTTTTCAATTACATCAAGAAGTTGGTTCTGGGCACTCTCTGGTAATAGTTCGAGATTGCCAATTGCGTTCAACCGAATGTTGTTCTTCTGTAGTGTTGGGAGTTCTTTTTCGAGTGAAGTAATCAATAGTTTCATCAATGTTTTTACTTCGAGTGAAGGTCTATTCCAGTTTTCTGTCGAAAAAGCATATAAAGTTAAATTAGCGATGCCCAATTTGGCACAACTTTCCACAACGGTTCTAACAGATTTTGTCCCGTTTTCATGCCCCAAAGCTCGGAGCAACCCTTGTTTCTTTGCCCAACGCCCATTGCCGTCCATAATGATAGCAATATGCTGGGGTAAATTTTCAATATTTATACTATTTTTTAAACTCATTCTTCTATTCTAAACAATAACAAGGTTTGTTCCCAAAGGTATAGGTAATTGTGAAACCTGAAAAAACACACCAATCTTTACTATTAATATTACCAAATTTTAGAGGTGCTAAATTAGTGTTTTTTGGATTGCTACCATCTAAATTATCAGTAAATGTATATCGAGTCCCTATTTCAAAGCCCAAAATTATACGAGGACTAATATTTGATTTAATACCGACCGTCATTGGAATTGCAAACGAACTATGTCTATAATCTATTTTTGTCTCTCCGTCCAATATAAATAATTCATTATAAGCAAAATAGCTTACTCCTGTATAAATATATGGGGTGGTCTTTTTTTCTAGGTTATGTAAATTAAATTCAAAAAAATTAAATTCAAGTCCTAAAGAAAATTCTTTAATGTCATTATCAAAACGATTTCCTCTTTGATTTCGCCCCGGGGTTTTTGTGTTTTTATCGTTTCCATTAATTTCTGATTGAATATATGAAAACCGCCATGAATGTCGCGTACTTTTATTCCACTTATAAAGAAGGCCAAACGCTGCTTTGTTTGGGGCTATAAAATCAGTTTTACCTACATCGCCTATATAATTACTTCCCCCGCCAAAAAGACCAATCTCGTGGATTTGTGCATTTGATTCTGAAAGAAAAAGCAAACAAATTAGTAAAAAAAATAATCTTTTCATGGTGTCTAAAAAATAGCGTGCAAATATAACAAATATGAGTTCTAATTGACTAATAAATTGTAATTTCTAACAATTTCAAAGCTCAAAAGCAAAATAATAAATCAAAAAGTAGCCACTATCTAACGAAAATATATGCGCTTGTAGTATAAAGGGATAGAAAATTAGGGAATTAATTTCTTTTGTCTTCTCCCCAAAGGAGTTTTGTTCGTAGTGTTTTCAAAAAAGTTTCGTCTGGAATTTCTACCATATTTATCTCAAAAGGAGTTTTTTTGAGTGTTAATTCGGTGTTGTTATCAATAGTAATAATTCTTGAATCTAATGAAACTAAATATTGTGATTCTCTGCCCGAAACCTTTAGTTTTATTTCCGTATTATCAGGAATAACGAGCGGTCTTGCATTCAAATTGTGAGGAGCAATAGGCGTGATTACAAATGATTTTACATCGGGAGTTAGAACTGGACCGCCACAACTCAACGAATATCCTGTTGACCCAGTTGGGGTTGAAACAATCAATCCATCTGCCCAATAGGAATTCAAATATTCACCATTCAAATGGGTTTCAATTGTAATCATCGAGGTCGTGTCTTTTTTGCTGATCGTGATTTCGTTCATAGCAAAATTGAGTACGTTTACGGATTCATTTATAGGATTGCACTCAAGATTTAATAAAGTTCTTTTCGAAATTCCAAATCGTTTATCAACGACTATTTGTAAAAAAACAGCGATATTTTCTTTTTGAACTTTGGCCAAAAACCCTAATCGACCAGCGTTTATTCCTAAAATAGGAATGCCAGAATCTCTGACAAAAGTGGCTGCCCTCAATATAGTCCCATCACCACCAATACTAATCAAAATATCAAAACTTGAATCCAAATCATCATGGCTAGAAAAAGTTTTATACTCTTTTTTGACAATATTTTTTTCATATAATAGTTTCAAAAAATCAGCCTCAATCACTAATTCTATCTGATTTGCATTAAAGAAAATAAAGATGTCCCGAATAATTGGTTCGGTACTGTTTTGATAATATTGTCCGTAGATGGCTATTTTCATAAATTATTTTAAAATAAAAAAACTAAATATTTAGATATTTGTCCAAATAGTCTGAACGTTCTTTCAAATTTGTAACATAAGAATCTTCCTGATGTTCGGATATTATTTCATAGCCATAGCGTCTAAAAGTTTGAATAACTTCATTCATAGCTCCCAAAACTATTTTCAATGTAGCCTGAGTTTTATCGATACTCGTTTCAGAAATTAACAATCCTAATACCTTTCCGTTATTGCTTTCTACTATTTGAACAACTTGGCTCATCGAAAAATCGACACTCGGTTTTTCTATAACCAAAATACCTCCAGGCTCTTTCAAAAAAGGAGTTTGATTAAAAAACATCATGATGTCTTCTGCTTTCAAATAGCCTATATAATTGTTATTTTCATCAAGAACAGGAATGATATTTGTCTCGTTTTTTGCGAAAACCTCCAACACATCTAACCAAATCATAGAGGATCTAGCAAAAAAACCTTCCAAAGCATATCGATATTCTTTCAAGGTTTTTCTTGAATCAAAGGCTTCTATGTCAAGTGCAGAAATGCTCCCAATATAAATCGAGTCTTCTACAATTGGAAAATGAGAAAACGCAACCTCTGCCAAAAAATCCTTTACAGACTGTATGGTTTCCGAGCTTTCAATCGCTTTGAAATCGTTGTTTAAGTAGTTTTTTATTTCTAACATAAGTTGTTCTGAAAATGGACTGCAAAATAATCAAAATTTTGAACAAATTGCCTTGTTTTACTTTGTATTTTTGTAGCATATCTTTAATTTTTTATACTGTAAGACTATTATGACAAAATTGAGTGTAAATATCAATAAAATTGCTACTCTTAGAAATGCTCGTGGCGGAAACGTTCCGGATTTGATGAAAGTAGCAACCGATATTCAAAAATTTGGAGCCCATGGCATTACAATTCATCCTCGTCCAGATGAGCGACATATTCGATATCAAGACGCAAGAGATTTAAAACAAATTGTTTATACCGAATATAATATAGAAGGAAATCCGCAACATAATTTTATCGATTTAGTGCTGGAATGCAAACCCACTCAAGTCACTTTGGTGCCTGACGCAATAGGTGCAATAACCTCAAATGCAGGTTGGGATACAATCAAAAATCAATCTTATCTTGCCGAAGTAATTCGCGAATTTCAACGAAATGGAATCAGGACTTCCATTTTTGTAGATCCAATTTTTGAAATGATAGAAGGAGCAAAATCCTCTGGAGCTGACAGAATTGAATTATATACCGAAGCTTTTGCACACGAATTTTCATTAGGAAATCTAAAAGGAATTGAACCCTATGCCAAGGCAGCAATTTTTGCCAATGAATTGGATTTAGGAATAAATGCAGGGCACGATTTGAGTCTTGACAACATAGAATTTTTTAAACAAAATGTTCCAAATTTATTAGAAGTTTCTATCGGTCATGCCTTGATTTGCGAATCGTTATACCTTGGTTTGGACAATGTGGTCAATATGTATTTGCAAAAATTAAAATAAAATGCTGTATTCAAAAATTGAAGGAATAGGCCAGCCAATTGTGATACTTCATGGATTTCTTGGCATGTCCGATAATTGGAAAACAATAGCTGCAAATTATGCCCAAGAGGGATTTAATGCTCATATTCTTGATTTGAGAAATCATGGTCGAAGCTTTCATAGCAACGAGTTTGACTATAATTTGATGGTTCAAGATGTTTTTGAATATTGCGAATTTCATAATTTAGAAAAAATTTTTCTCCTCGGACATTCAATGGGAGGGAAAGTAGCCATGTTGTTTGCAACTAATTTTCCTGAAAAAGTCGAAAAATTAATAATAGCCGACATAGGGCCAAAATATTATCCTCCGCATCATCAAACAATACTAGAAGGATTGAATGCTGTCGATTTTTCCAAAAAACCAAGCCGAAGCCAAGTCGAACAAATCTTATCAAACTATATTTCTGACTTTGGGACACGACAATTCTTAATGAAAAATCTCTATTGGAAAACTCCCGAAGAATTGGCATTTCGATTTAATTTAGTTGCTTTAACACACAACGTTAGTAAAATAGGAACGGCATTGCCAGAAAATGCAATCTTCAATAATCCTACATTATTTATTCGAGGCGGAAACTCAAATTATATTTTGAACGAAGATTCTCCATTGATTTTGAGCCACTTTCCAAAAGCAAATAGTCATACAATTCAAGATGCTGGACATTGGCTTCATGCCGAAAAACCAAAAGATTTTATCGACACAACATTAAAATTTTTGAAATCCCCTTTTTGAAATAATTATTTTCAGTTTTTTATTATTAAATTTATAACTTCAAAATCTAATTTAACGATATGAAACTAATTTTCAGGATTTTTCTAACCGCAATATTGGTGATGCTTATTTCACGTTTTATGAAAGGCGTATATATAGACAATTTTATAACATCGCTAATTGTAGCAATAGTTTTGGGATTGCTCAATATTTTTATAAAACCAGTTTTAGTTCTCCTGACGCTTCCCGTGACAATCTTCACGCTCGGATTATTTTTGTTATTTATAAATGCTGCAATGATACTTTTATGCTCCAAAATAGTTGGAGGATTTAGAGTAGATTCGATTTGGACCGCAATGTTATTTAGTATCATGTTGTCGATTTTACAATCTATAATGTATCGATTGGCGGGAGATGACCGTTAGAATAATTCGTGACTATAAAACTTGGCTGGGTTGCAAAAATTTTATAATTTTGCAACCCAATTTTATTATATAATTTAAGAAAGAAAATGGATATCAAAAGAGTAGCAATAAACGCTGTAAATGAAGTAATTGTAATGTCTGTTGTCCCGATGGACTATAAAGGTCAGGTGCAAAAAAGAATCAACGAAAAAATGCCTTTGGCCACCGTGAAAGGATTTAGAAAAGGTGCCGTTCCAAAAGACCTAGTTGAAAAACAATATGGAAAAGCAATTAAACAAGAAGAAGTTCAGAAAGTAGTTGATTTGGCTTTGGATCGATTTGTGAAATCAGAACGATTAAACTTGCTTGGAACACCACTTCCAAAAATAAACGAAAGTTTTTCTTGGGATAACGAAGAATTAGTTTTTGAATTTGAAATAGGATTAGTTCCAGATTTTGAATTGGATTTAGAAGCAAAAAACAACGTAATAAAATATGTAGTTACTGCCGATGATAAATTAATAGACGAACAAGTAGCAAGAATTCAAAAACAATTTGGAACACCAATTCCAAAAACAAGCATTGAAGAAAGTCACGATGTTTCAGGGATATTTTCAAATGCAGAGAAAGCAATTAACACTCCAGCTACTTTTTCATTATCTATTTTTAAAGATAAAAAAACAGCTGCAAAATTCGTTGGAAAACAAATTGGCGATGTCGTTACCATCAATACAAAAGGATTATTTGAAGACGATCATCAATTGATGGATTTACTTAAAATAGGTCATGATGATGTTCATGGTTTGGATATAGATGTCGATTTTACTATAGAAAATATTAACGCAATTGAACTAGCCGAACTCAACCAAGAATTATTTGATAAGCTGTTTGGGCCAGGAAATGTTTCTTCTTTATCTGATTTAAAATCAAAAATAAAAGAAGATGCTGAAAATCAATTCGCTCAACAAGCCGATCAAAAGTTGATGGGCGATGTGACTGATTTTTTAATTGAAAACACTAAATTCGATTTGCCCGAAGAATTTCTTATCAAATGGTTGCAAACTGTTGGTGAAAAAAAATTAACTCCAGAGCAAGCAGAAATAGAATATGCTCGATCAGAAAAAGGATTGCGATTTCAATTGATTGAAGGAAAAGCGCTGGCACAAAGCAATATCCAAATCACGTTTGAAGATTTGAAAGCATTTACAACAAATGCCATCAGACAACAAATGGCACAATTTGGACAAACAAATCCTACTGACGAAGAGGTTCAAGGAATTGTGGCAAGAGTACTTTCTAATCAAGAAGAAGTAAAAAAACTTTCGGACCAAGTAGTAGCCGACAAAATGTTGCAACTCTTCAAAGAGAAAGCAAACGCAACGGAAAAAGAAGTTACCTATCAAGAATTTATTGCAGCATCATACGGCGAATAAAAAAACAATAGTCATAAAGTCTAAAGTCATAAAGGCCAAAAGTCTAAAAGTAGAAATAGTAAACTTTATGATTGTTTTTAATAAGCTAAACAATAAAATTTGTTATATTTGAGTGTCAAAAAAGTATTTTTGACGCTCTTTTATTTAATAGTCATCTACTATTTGTGTGACTTTCAGAGATTAGACTTTCAACTTTTAAATTAAAAAAAATGAACTACGGTAAAGAATTTAAAAAATTTGCTACAAAACATCAAGGTGTAAATTCTATGTATTATGACAAAATCATAAATGCAATGAATCCAATCGGAATGACACCATATATCATCGAAGAACGTCAGTTAAACATTTCTCAATTGGACGTTTTTTCTAGATTAATGATGGATAGAATTATTTTTCTTGGCACAGGAATAGACGATCAAATTGCCAATATTGTTCAAGCTCAATTGTTGTTTTTAGAAAGTGCTGATGCCTCAAAAGACATTCAAATATATATCAATTCTCCAGGCGGAAGTGTTTATGCAGGATTGGGAATTTATGACACGATGCAATATATCAAGCCTGATGTTGCCACAATTTGTACAGGAATGGCCGCTTCAATGGGAGCCGTTTTGTTGTGTGCAGGAGCCGAAGGAAAGCGTTCCGCATTGCCACATTCAAGAGTGATGATTCATCAACCATCTGGTGGTGCTCAAGGCGTTGCTACCGATATGGAAATCAATTTGCGTGAAATGCTGAAATTGAAAGAAGAATTATATAAAATCATTTCACAACATTCAGGACAAACCTACGAAAAAGTGCATATTGATAGCGAAAGAGATTATTGGATGATTGCCGAGGAAGCAAAAACCTACGGAATGATTGATGAAGTGTTGAGAAGATAAATTTGTCGAAAGTCGAAAGTCGAAAGTCAAAAGCAGTGCTAGACTTTAGGACTTTCGACTTTAGGACTTTTGACTATAAAAAATGGCAAAACAAAAATTAGAATGTTCTTTCTGTGGAAGAAAAAAACCAGAAACCAATTTGTTAATAGCGGGTATTGATGCCCACATTTGCGATAAATGCATTGAACAAGCAAACGGAATTGTTATTGAAGAAATAAAATCAAGCGGAAATTCAAAATCTGTAGGGGATTTAATTCTTCAAAAGCCAAAAGAAATTCGGGCGTTCCTTGATCAATATGTTATTGGTCAAGACCAAACCAAAAAAGTAATGGCAGTTGCAGTCTATAATCACTACAAAAGATTGATGCAACAAGAATTAGATGATGAAGTGGAAATTGAAAAATCCAATATCATTATGGTGGGACAAACAGGAACCGGAAAAACATTAGTAGCAAAAACAATTGCAAAAATGTTAGACGTCCCATTGGCAATTGTTGATGCAACGGTTTTGACCGAAGCAGGATATGTAGGTGAAGATGTTGAAAGTATTTTAACACGTTTGCTTCAAGCCGCCGATTATGACGTTGCAAAAGCCGAACGTGGAATTGTTTTTATTGACGAAATAGATAAAATTGCCCGAAAAGGAGATAATCCATCAATAACACGTGATGTTTCTGGCGAAGGAGTGCAACAAGCCTTATTGAAATTATTGGAAGGGACAGTTGTAAATGTGCCACCAAAAGGAGGACGAAAACACCCAGACCAGAAATTTGTAGAAGTCAATACTCAGAATATTTTGTTTATTGCTGGTGGTGCTTTTGACGGAATTGAAAGAATTATTTCAAAAAGGTTGAACCGTCAAGCCGTTGGATATAGCACCTCAAAAAATTCAGAAAACATCAATAAAGACAATTTATTGCAATATATAATTCCAAAAGACATTAAAGATTTTGGTTTAATTCCAGAAATTATTGGTCGTTTACCAGTGTTAACTCACATGGATCCATTGGATAGAGAAACGCTAAGAGCGATATTGACACAGCCAAAAAACGCCTTAATCAAACAATACCAAAAGTTGTTTTTGATGGACGAAGTAGAATTTACTATTTCGGACGAAGCGTTAGATTTTATTGTAGATAAAGCTCTTGAATATAAACTTGGAGCTCGTGGATTACGTTCTTTGTGCGAAGCTATTCTGACTGATGCGATGTATGATTTGCCAAGTTCTGACGAGAAAACGCTGATTATTGATAAGGAATATGCACAACACACGTTGAGCAAAAACCTATTGAAACGCCTAGAAATAGCGTCATAGAAAGTTTTATAAAATAGAAATCCCGTTTAGTATTGTAGCTAAACGGGATTTTTTATATAATAAAATTTAACTTTTCAGTTTTTGAAATATCAACGCATCTAGCACCGCCTTTTCCACCACAAACTCTTGATGATTGACAAGAAAAAGCTAATGATAATATCAAAATAAATACAATTTTTTTCATACTACATTTGTTTCAATTGCTCTAAATAGTCCCTTTGATTCGATAATCTCGGAATTTTGTGTTGTCCACCAAGTTTGTCTTGTTGTTTGAGCCAATCATAAAATAATTTTGGCCGAGCTACATTCAAAACTAATGGATTCAAAGTCATATTATTAGCACGTTTGGCTTCATAATCTGAATTTAGGGATTGCAATGTTTCGTCTAATACTTTTTGAAAAAGTGCCAAATCCGATGGGTTTTTCTTAAATTCAATCATCCATTCGTGAGCCCCTTTTTCTTTGTCTTTCATAAAAATTGGAGCTACGGTATAATCTACTATTTCTGTATGCGTTATTTGGCAAGCTTTGGCAATGGCTCTATCGGTATTTTCTACCATCAATTCTTCGCCAAAAACATTAATATGGTGTTTCGTTCTTCCAGTAACTCGAATTCTATATGGACTTAAAGAAGTAAATCGAACGGTATCGCCAATCAAATAGCGCCACAAACCAGAGTTGGTCGTAATGACTAATGCATAATTTTTGTTCAATTCGACCTCATGCAATTGCAAGACTTTCTGATTTGTTTTACCAAAATTATCCATCGGGATAAATTCATAAAAAATCCCATAATCCAGCATTAGCAACAAATCATTTGAATCATTTCTGTCTTGTATGGCAAAAAATCCTTCGGAAGCATTATAGATTTCATAATATTTGAAATTTTCTTTAGGAAGCATTTTTTTATATTGTTCTCGATAGGGTTCAAAACTCACGCCGCCATGAAAATAGACTTCCAAATTGGGCCAAACTTCTAATAAATGATGTTTTCCTGTGTCTTCCAAAACGCTATTCATTAATACCATCATCCAGGAAGGAACACCTGCAAAACTAGTTACATTTTCGTGTTTTGTTTCATTAATAATAGCTGCGATTTTTGTTTCCCAATCACTCATCAACGAAATTTTGTTGCTTGGTGTGCTACTAAATTCTGCCCAAATTGGCATATTCTCAATCAATATAGCTGATAAATCACCAAAGAAGGAATTGTTGTCTTCATATATTTGTTTACTACCGCCCAAACGTAAACTTTTTCCCAAAAAAAGCTCCGAATTTTCGTTGTTATTCAAATACATACACAACAAATCTTTACTTCCTTTATAATGACAATCTTCAAGTGCCTCGGGACTTACGGGTATAAATTTGCTTTTTGCATTTGTTGTCCCACTAGATTTTGCAAACCATTTTATCGGCGTGTTCCAAAAAACATGTTGTTCTCCTAGACGGGTTTTCTCTATCATTGGTTCCAAATCTTCATAGGAAGAAATCGGAATTCGTTCAGAAAAAGCTCGGTAGGATTTTATAGAATCAAATTCATATTGCTTTCCAATAACTGTGTTTTCCGATGAACGAATCAAGTTCATCAGTAATTCGTCTTGAACTTCATTGGGATATTTTAAAAAAAGCTCAATCTGATGAATGCGCTGTTTTAAAACCCAAGAAGCGAATGAATTAATTATTGGTAAGGGCATTTTTTATTCTTTGAATTATAAATTTTGACTTGTAAAACGATAAACAAATGCTAACTTTACCAAAAATAGGAATTTTTACTGAACATTTTACTTTAAACCCTAAACTTTTACCGAATGACATTTGAAGGAGTAGTAACAAAAATGCAAACGGAATATAAAAATCCGATTCAATATTATTTAATTTTTGAAAGTAGTTTTATAAACATGAATCAACTTTTGAGCAAAGAAATTGAAATCAATTTTGTAGGCTATCAATGTTTGAACTGCGGAAAAAAGAAGAAAATTTTTCGACAAGGTTTTTGTTATGATTGCTTTTATAGCAGTCCAGCGGTTGGAGATTGGATTATGAAACCAGAATTAAGCACCGCTCATTTAGGTATTCAAGATAGAGATTTGGTCTATGAGGAAAAAGTGCAACTGCAGCCACACATAGTATATCTAGCTTTGTCTGGAGAGATAAAAGTAGGAGTTACCCGAAAATCGCAAGTACCAACTCGATGGATTGATCAAGGGGCGACCGAAGCCATTGCTATAGTCGAAGTTCCTAATCGATATTTGGCTGGTATAACCGAAATTGCTCTAAAAAATCATTTTGCCGATAAAACTAATTGGCGAAAAATGCTTCAAAACAATTCAGATTATGGCGATCTAATTCAGGAGAGAATGAAGCTCGAAGATTTGATTCCAGTCGAAGTCCGGGAGTATTTTTATGTTCAAAAAAATGATTTGTATGTTATACAGTATCCCGTTTTGCAATACCCACAAAAAATAAACAGCCTCAACCTTGAAAACACTCCAAATTTTAAAGGAAAATTAATGGGTATTAAAGGACAATATTTGATTTTTGAAGACGGAACAGTTTTTAATGTTCGAAGCCATGAAGGTTATATTGTACGATTAGAAATTCAATAATATTATTTCTTTTTACCAAAAAAGCCCTTAATTAACTCGTTTGCTTTGTCTTTTATAACATCTTTTGATGTGTTTGTTTTTGTCGAATCTTTCGGTTTATTGCCCATTATTAGTTTGTCCAAAGCCGATTTTCCTTGATTAATCAATTTGTCTTTTTGTTGATTTGCCAACTGTTTGACCAAATTAGAAACAGCACTTTTCATGTCTGTCGTAATTTTTGGTTTTTTGAAAGTCCCAGTAATAGATGCGTTTATTGGCACATTATTTAATTTTGACACATCAGAATCTGCTAATTTTGCCATAAATTGAGTTGCCTCTTTTCCTAAATATTTTGCAGGAACATCAAATTTCATATTATAATTCATAGCCTGATCAAAACCATGCGTTCCAGAAACAGTTGTTTTTATATCTTGATATTTTATGTCAAAAGGAGCAACGACTACACTTCCGTTTTTGAACATTAAATTAACTTTAACATCGTCTAAATTAATTTTTTTTAAATCTATAAATTTCAAATTTGACGCAATCCCTTTCAACATTTCAGAATTTTCGGCATTTAGAGATGTCGATTGCAATTGGCCCATTAGATTTCCAGAAACGGAATTCATATCTGGAGTCATATTTTGAACATCTAAATTTCCGTTAATTGCTATCATAGAATTAAATTTTCCGGAAACTACATTTGCAATTGGAGCAATTTTCTTCAACATGTTTAACTGCGAAAACGCTTGTTGGATTTCTACCTGATTTAATTTTAAATCCATAGCAAAATCTGGAATTTTTGTTTTTGTAGATACAAAACCATTGAAACCAATCGTTCCGCCAAAAATACTAGTTTTAATGTTTTGCATGGAAGCTTTTTGATCATTAATAACTAATTTTCCTGTTGCGTCTTTCAAAATTAAATTGTCATATTGCAACGAATTTATTGATGCCGAAAGGGTACAATTCAAAAATGACGGAATTTTCATTGCTGTGCTTGACGCCCCAGACGAAGACTCCGAACTCATAAAATCAGCTACGGCTAATTGATTTGATTGAAGATTAAAATTACCTTTTAATTCTTGTTTTTTGAATAAAAAGCCATAGAAATTATCTAAAACCCCCGTTACATTAATATCGCTTTTCCCTACTTTTGCACTAAATTGCTCCAAACTTACACGGCTCGGATTAAACCGCACCTTAGTCTTGCTGATTTGAATGTTTTTTCCATCAGCAGCGGTATAATTAAAATCCGACAAGAGTAAAGTACCAGAATTATCAATGTTTTGATAGTTACTTTTCTCCACTGATTGCATATCAAATTTAGTACTTACATCAGCACTTAAAACACCCGATAGGGGTTTGTCTATTTTTATAGGATAGGCTTTTGAGAGATTAGCCAAATTAATTGTTCCTTTCAATGAAGCGGATATCAAAGGGTTTTCGGTAATGTTTTTGATATTTGCCTTTGCGTCAAAAACATCTTTGTCGATCGAAAAAGATAGTTTTTCTAAATTAATATAGGTATCGTTTAAAACTCCCGTTTCGTTGATTATTCTAGTATTTATACAAATATTTCTAACTGATTTCGGTAGATTAGGATATTGAAACGAGGCTTTGTCCGAGGTAATTGCGATAGTAAATTTAGGTACTGTTTTCTCCGAATACAATCCTTTTGCAACCCCAACAATACTAAAGTCTCCAGTCGTTCTAACTTCTGAAACTTGCTTTGAATAACTTGCAGGTAGCAAGCCTAAAAAGTTTTGAAATGATGAAGTTGGAGTTTTGAATTTCAGATCATAATTTTGCCCTCCCGCTACTAATTGAATACTGCCATCAAACTCTAATGGCAATTTATTTATAAGGGCTTTGTTTTGCTTAAAACTATATTTTTGTTTTTCTAAATCAATACCTAAAATCGCATCTAATGAAATAGAAACATTTTTCATATAGTTCATTTTGTCCATATCTAAAGATATTTTCGCAGATGATTTTGTGTCCAAATCTAATTTTGTAGCAGTAAAATCACCTGTTCCAGAATGATATAAACTATCCATTTGCATTTTTATTTTTGAACTTTCGTCAAAATAATGAATAGCATAATTTTCAATTTTATAGGATTTTATCTTTAGAGATAGCGCACTTTTTGAATCTTCTTTTTTATCGTTGTTTTTTAAAGCAATATCAAAATTGCCGACACCATTTTTATTTATTTTTATATTAATTAAACCATCAGAAGTAGAAATAGACTTAATATTCATCGTTTCCTCTTTTGATTTAAAAATTTCCCCTAAACTCATTTCTAAGTTTAATTCTCCAAAATAAACCAAAGTATCGCCCTCAAATGGAGCCTTGTTGATTATTTTTAATTTTTCAATCGAAATCGTTGCTTTTGGAAAATTAGAAAATAAACTCAAATCTGCATCAACAAATGATACTTTAGCATCGACACTTTTATTGATCGACTCAAGTATTTTAGCCTTAATTTGATCTTCAAAAAAATAGGGAATCGCTACTAGAGCAATAATTATAAAGGCAAAAAGTATTCCGACAATCTTTACTATTTTTTTTTTCATCTGTGCTTAAAAGTTTTGTTTGTTAAGGGTTTTAAATTAAGGGTTTTTATAAAAAAATAGAATTTTGAATTCAAAAATTTATTAACACTTTCTGCAAATATACATCTATTCTAAAATTCTTTTGTTAATTTGTGGTTAATATGAAAGTTCAAAACAAAGTCATTTTATCAATTGGCAGTAATCAAGGAAATAAACTTGATTATCTGAATCAATGCGTTCATTTTATTCATCAACAAATTGGTACAGTCATTAAGATTTCTAAAGTTTTTCAAACGCCTTCTTGGGGTTTTGAAAGTGATGACTTTTTTAATGCTTGTCTATATATTCACACGAATAAATCACCTCAAAATATTTTGAATAAAATACTAACCATTGAAAATCAAATGGGTAGATTTCGTTCTGAACAATTAGGTTATTTTCCGAGAACAATCGATATCGATATTATTAGTTTTAATGAAGAGCTATTTGAAACTCCAGAATTGAAAATCCCTCATCGTGAAATGCAAAATCGTTTGTTTGTGTTGTTGCCAATTTTGGATTTAAAACTGGATTATTTTAATCCGCTTTTAAAAAAATCAATAACCGAATTAATTTCAGAATGTTCAGACAAAAGTGTTTGCACGCCAGTAGCAAGTTTAAATTCCCCACTACAATCGCATACATTAAATGCGTTTAATTATATCGCTATTGAAGGAAATATAGGTGCTGGAAAAACAACCTTGGTCACGAAAATTGCCGATGATTTTAACGCAAAAACTGTTCTAGAACGATTTGCAGACAATCCGTTTTTACCCAAATTCTATGAAGATCAAAACCGATATGCTTTTCCGCTCGAGATGTCTTTTTTGGCTGATAGATACCAACAAATCTCTGATGATTTGGCACAATTTGACTTGTTTAAAGATTTTATTGTAGCCGATTATCATATTTTTAAATCTTTGATTTTTGCAAAAGTTACATTAGGAGAAGAGGAGTTTAGATTGTATAGAAGTTTATTTGACATTATATATCGAGAAATGCCAAAACCTGATTTGTATATCTATTTATATCAAAATACAGAAAAACTTTTGAATAATATAAAGCAAAGAGGAAGAAGTTATGAGCAAGAGATTTCCACCGAATATCTCGAAAAAATTAATAGGGGCTATTTGGATTATATAAAATCACAAACAGATTTGAATGTCTTGATTATCGATGTTACTAATAGAGATTTTGTCGAAAATCAAGAAGATTATATTTTTATTTTAGACGAAATTAGAAATAAGACTGGGCGCGGTTTTTAATTTAAAGATTCTTTTTTGAAATAAGTTTTTGAAAAATATCCCAAATTACAATTCCAGCACTTACTGCAATATTCAAAGAATGTTTTGTGCCTAACTGCGGAATTTCGATACAGCCATCACATGCTTCTATTGCCTCTTGTGACACCCCGAAAACCTCATTTCCAAACACTAATGCGTATTTTTTTGTCAAATCTACTTCAAAATCTTGAAGGAAAATAGCTTTTTCTACTTGTTCGATGGCAAAAACTAATATGCTTTCTTTTTGCAAATTTTCAATAACCGAAACCACATTTTGATGGTATTCCCAAGCAACAGTTTCTGTTGCACCAAGGGCAGTTTTGTGAATTTCTTTGTTTGGAGGAACGGCAGTAATACCGCACAAATATATTTTTTCTAATAAAAAAGCATCGGAAGTTCTAAATACAGACCCAATATTATTCAAACTTCTAATATCGTCCAATATAATAATCAAAGGGGTTTTAGTTGCGTTTTTAAAATCTTCTATTGATTTTCTATTTAATTCGCTATTTTCTATTTTTCGCATCAAGATTAAATTCTATTTAAACAAAAGTAAATTATTAAATTATAGATAAAAAAAAACTTCCTTAAAAAAAGGAAGTTTTGATTTTTGTATTAAAAACTATTTAGCTTTTTGTTGGAGCTACTAATGGAGCCGAAACTTGAGTTGCAGGTGTTGGGTCTGGCAAAACAGTACCTTTTATTGTCAATACTTTTGTAGGTTGTCCTTCTGCATTAGAAGTAACAGTTACTGTTTTTGTAAATGGACCAACTCTATCTGTAGCATATTTCACTCCTATAACTCCTCTTGCACCTGGAGCAATTGGCTCTTTTGGAGATGTTGGCACAGTGCACCCACAAGATCCTTGCGTGTTTGTTATAACTAATGGTTTGCTTCCGTTGTTTGTGAACACAAACTCACGTTTTCCATCAGAATTATGTTCAATAGAACCATAATCGATTGTTTCTGATTCAAAAACTATTCCAGCTCCGTCAATTTTTGGAGTAGCAATAGGACCTTTTGTTTTTTTCAAATCTTGTGCATTAGAAGTTACTGCTCCTAAAATTGTTAGCATCGCAACTAAAAATATTTTTTTCATTTTAATAAAGTTTAAATTTTAGACAAATTTATATAAAAATTTGAAGTTTTGAACTTTTTTTTTCTTAAAAAAAAATTAAATTTTATATGGTCTATTTTCGAATTAAATTTTTTTAAATTCGCTGATATAAATAGTTTTAAATTATATCCATTGGCAAGTAAAGAAAATCAACCGAGGGAAACCCCATTAATGAAACAATATAACGAGATAAAAAGGAAATATCCTGATGCTTGTCTATTGTTTAGAGTGGGAGATTTTTATGAAACTTTCGGTGAAGATGCGATTCGGGCCTCCAAAATATTAGGAATTGTTTTGACAAAACGAGGTTCAGGTTCAGAAACGGAGACCGCACTTGCAGGTTTTCCTCATCACTCCTTGAATACGTATTTGCCGAAATTAGTAAAAGCAGGACTTCGAGTAGCCATTTGCGATCAACTTGAAGATCCAAAAATGACCAAAACCATTGTAAAAAGAGGAGTTACAGAGCTTGTTACGCCAGGAGTCACAATGAATGATGAGGTTTTGCAATCCAAATCAAATAATTTTTTGGCATCATTATTTTTTGGAAAAAAAAGCATTGGTATTTCTTTTTTAGACGTTTCTACGGGGGAGTTTTTGACTTCACAAGGAAATCAAGAATATATTGACAAACTGCTTCAAAATTTTAATCCAAGTGAAGTTTTAATTCAAAAAAACAAAAAAAGCGATTTCAAAGAATTTTTCGGAAGTGACTACCACCCTTTTTATTTAGAAGATTGGATTTATAAGGAAGATTTTGCCTTTGAAAAACTGACGCAACATTTTCAAACTATTTCTTTAAAAGGTTTTGGAATAGAAGAACTACAGGAAGGTATAATTGCTTCGGGGGCAATATTATATTATTTATCAGAAACACAACACAATAGAGTTCAGCACATTACGTCTATTCAACGAATTTCCGAAGATTCATACGTGTGGATGGATCGGTTTACAATTCGGAATTTAGAGCTTTATCATAGTTATAACCCAAACGCAGTTACGCTTTTGGAAGTAATTGATAGAACGCTTTCGCCAATGGGTGGAAGGTTGCTAAAACGCTGGTTAGCACTACCATTAAAAGATATTAATAAAATTAGAGATCGGCATCAAGTGGTTTCTTATTTGAAAGAAAATCAAGAAGTATTACATAAAATTCAGCATCAAATAAAGCAAATATCCGATCTGGAGCGATTGATTTCCAAAATTGCCTCAGGAAAAGTTTCCCCTCGAGAAGTTGTTTATTTGAAAGAATCATTAGATGCAATTATCCCAATCAAAACGATCGCTTTGGAAAGCAATCAAGAAGCGGTAAAAATCATTGGTGATAGTTTGCATAGTTGTGAATTGCTTCGTGAAAAAATCAAAACCAATCTAAATCAAGATGCACCTGTTGCAATTGTTAAAGGAAATGCTATTGCAAAAGGCGTAAACGCTGAATTGGACGAATTGAGAGCCATTTCTATATCGGGCAAAGATTTTTTGGAAGCCATAGAAAAACGAGAATCAGAAAAAACAGGAATTTCGTCTTTAAAAATATCATTTAATAACGTATTTGGCTATTATATAGAAGTTCGAAATACGCACAAAGACAAAGTGCCTTCGGATTGGATTCGGAAGCAGACTTTAGTAAACGCAGAACGATATATCACCGAAGAACTCAAAGAATATGAAACTAAAATCTTGGGTGCCGAGGAAAAAATTCACAAATTAGAAGTAGCATTATTCGAACAATTAGTGGCTTGGATTTCAACATATATTAAGCCCGTTCAGCTCAATGCCAACCTGATTGCTCAGTTAGATTGTTTGACAGCGTTTGCCCAACTTGCCATCGAAAATAAATATGTTTGCCCAGATTTGGACGATAGTTTTGAATTAGAAATAAAAAACGGAAGACATCCAGTAATCGAAAAACAATTGCCAGTAGGGACACCCTATATTGCAAATGATGTTTTTTTGGATAGAGAAACGCAGCAGTTAATAATGATTACGGGGCCAAATATGTCTGGAAAATCGGCAATTTTAAGGCAAACAGCTTTGATAGTTCTATTGGCTCAAATGGGAAGTTTTGTCCCTGCCGATGCTGTTAGAATGGGAGTTGTAGATAAAATATTTACTAGAGTAGGGGCTTCAGATAATATCTCGATGGGCGAATCTACTTTTATGGTCGAAATGAACGAAACAGCGTCAATATTGAACAATATTTCCGATAGAAGTTTGGTTCTTTTGGACGAAATAGGAAGAGGGACAAGCACGTATGATGGGATTTCAATTGCATGGGCAATTGCAGATTTCCTGCACGAACACCCTTCAAAACCAAAAACATTATTTGCGACTCACTATCATGAATTGAATGAGATGAGTGCAATAATGCCGCGAATTCAGAATTATAATGTGTCTGTAAAAGAATTAAAGGACACCGTGCTTTTTGTAAGAAAATTAGTAAAAGGAGGTAGTGCTCATAGTTTTGGGATTCATGTTGCAAAAATGGCTGGAATGCCACAAACCGTTATACTGAAAGCACAGAAATTATTAAAAAAATTAGAAAAGGATCATTCTGGAGATGCATTAGAGGGAATAAAGCAAGAAAAAGAAGAAATGCAAATGAGTTTTTTTAATTTGGACGATCCTTTATTAGAAGAAATAAAAGAGGAGATTTTGAGTTTGGATATCAATACGTTAACCCCAATCGAATCGCTAATGAAACTTAATGAAATTAAACGAATGCTTACAAAAAAATAATTTAATTTTTGGTAAAGATTACGTTTTCAGAAGGTTAAATATTATTCCTTTTTTTTTCAAAAAAAGACTTGTTTAATAGAATTAATATATTAAATTTGCCTCCGCATTACGAAGGAAGAAACCATATTCCTTTATTATTAATATGCGAAAATAGCTCAGTTGGTAGAGCGCGACCTTGCCAAGGTCGAGGTCGCGGGTTCGAGCCCCGTTTTTCGCTCAAAATGCAAAACGCTCGGATGGTGTATCTTTAATTAATTTTTTTTAAAAATTAGCTAAAAACATTTAACAGCAAAACGCTCGGATGGTGTATTTAATTAATTTTTTCTAAAAATTAGCTAAAAACATTTAACAGCAAAACCGCTCGGATGGTGTATCTTTAATTAATTTTTTCTAAAAATTAGCTAAAAA
>CAIJXW010000111.1 GCA_903824755.1 uncultured Bacteroidota bacterium
GTTATAGATTTTTTTAGTTTTTATAACTATTATTTAATTTAAATATAGTTTATTTTTCTATTTTTGTTTAAAAAAATAAAGATATTTAGATTTTATTAAAAAACAGTATGGATATAATTGACAAAAAACTACTGGTATTACTTCAAACTGATGCCAAAAAAACCACAAAAGAATTAGCTTTAAAACTAAATCTTTCGGTAACAGCAGTTTATGAACGAATCAAAAAATTAGAACGCGAGGGAATTATTGAAAAATATGTAGTATTAATCAATCGATCGAAAGTTGAAAAAGGATTTGTTGTTTTTTGCCACCTAAAATTAGTACAACATACAAAAGAGTTTGTGACTACTTTTGAAAAAGAAATTAAACAACTAAACGAAGTCATAGAATGCCATCACGTGAGTGGCGATTATGATTATATTCTCAAAATTATAATGAAAGACATGGACGCCTATCGAGAATTTTTGGTAAACAAACTCACTACTTTGCAACACATAGGAAGCACGCATAGTACTTTTATGATTAGTGAAGTAAAAAATACAACTATTATAACAGTTTAAAATCCTTAAAAAAAAATCCGATTGAAACTATCAATCGGATTTTTTGAATAAAATTTGAGATTTTTATAAGTGAATTACTTCTCCATAAGCTTCAGCAACTGCTTCCATAACGGCCTCACTCATAGTTGGGTGAGGGTGAATTGATTTTAATATCTCGTGTCCTGTTGTTTCTAATTTTCTGGCTACAACAGCTTCGGCAATCATATCGGTAACACCAGCGCCAATCATGTGACAGCCTAACCATTCGCCATATTTTGCATCAAAAATTACCTTCACAAATCCGTCAGATGTTCCTGAGGCTTGTGCCTTTCCTGATGCAGAAAAAGGAAATTTACCAATTTTCAATTCATATCCTTTTTCAATAGCTTGTTTTTCTGTCAATCCAACCGAAGCTATTTCGGGAGTAGCATAGGTGCAACCTGGAATATTTCCGTAATCTATTGGGTCAACATGAAGTCCTGCAATTTTCTCAACACATGTGATTCCTTCTGCCGAAGCTACGTGAGCAAGAGCTGGACCTGGGACAATATCTCCAATTGCATAATAGCCTGGAATATTAGTTTGATAAAACTCGTTTACAACAATTTTATCTCTATCGGTGGCAATTCCCACTTCTTCTAATCCTATGTTTTCAAGATTTGTTTTGATTCCAACAGCAGATAATAAAATATCAGCCTCCAGAATTTCTTCTCCTTTTGCGGTTTTTACAAATGCCTTCACTCCATTTCCTGAAGTATCAATTTTTTCTACAGATGAATTGGTCATTATTTTTACTCCCGCTTTTTTCATAGAACGCTCCATTTGCTTAGAAATATCTTCGTCTTCTAGCGGAACAATATTTGGCAAAAACTCGACAATAGTAACATCAGTTCCCATTGCATTATAAAAATGTGCAAATTCTACACCGATTGCTCCAGAACCTACAACAATCATCGATTTTGGTTGAGCAGTTAATGTCATTGCTTGTCGATATCCAATCACTTTCACTCCATCTTGTGGCAAGTTTGGCAATTCACGTGAGCGAGCTCCAGTTGCAATAATGATGTGATCAGCACTATATTCTGTTACTTTTCCATCGGCAGCAGTAACATCGATTTTCTTGCTTGGTTTCATTTTTCCGAAACCATCAATGACATCTATTTTGTTTTTTTTCATTAAAAACTTAACCCCTTTGCTCATTCCGTCAGCCACGTTTCGGCTTCTAGAAACTACGGCATTAAAGTCTTTGTCGAATGATGAAATAGTCAAACCATAATCTGATGCATGTTTCAAATAATCAAAAACTTGAGCCGATTTCAATAACGCTTTTGTTGGAATACACCCCCAATTTAGGCAAACGCCTCCTAGGTTTTCTTTCTCTATTACGGCTACTTTGAAGCCAAGTTGTGAGGCACGAATTGCAGTTACATATCCACCTGGGCCACTTCCTAAAACAATAATGTCGTATTTCATTTTTATATATTTATTTCTTTATTGGGTAATTCATTTTTCAATTAGCGAAATTAAGTTTTTTAATTTAACAAGCCAAATAGCAATATGTAATTGTCGAAATAAAAAACCACTTTTTTTTATGTAATTCTTTTAGCTACTTGCCAAAAATTGCGAATCATAAAGTGATTTATAATAGCCATTTTCTATTGAAACTAGCTCTTGATGATTTCCTTGTTCTACAATAAGCCCTTTGTCCATTACTACAATTTTATCTGCATTGATTATCGTAGCCAGTCTATGTGCAATAACAATAGACGTTCTCCCTTTCGTAATTGTTTCTGTTGCATTTTGAATTAATTCTTCTGAATAGGTATCAATTGATGAGGTAGCTTCGTCAAGTATCAAAATACTAGGATTGCTCACATAGGCTCGTAAAAAAGCAATTAATTGTCGCTGCCCAGACGAAAGCATAACCCCACGCTCTTTCACATTATAATCATAACCGTCTGGCAAACTCATAATAAAATCGTGAACGCCTATTTTTTTGGCTGCGGCCAAAACTTGCTCCCTAGAAATAGCGGGGTTATAAAGAGTAATATTGTTTAAAATTGAGTCTGCAAATAGAAAAACGTCTTGCAAAACTACAGCAATTTGTTTTCGGAGAGAATCCAAAGTATAGTCGTGAATGTTATTATTGTCGATTAAAATAGCGCCACTATTGAGTTCATAAAATCTATTTAACAGATTTATAATCGTTGTTTTTCCAGCACCAGTAGCACCTACAACAGCAATAGTATCGCCTGCATTTACTTTTAGATCGATACCTTTAATAACTTCCTCGTTTTCGATATATCCAAAATGCACTTTTTTAAATTCAATATTTCCTTCAAAAATCGGTGCTTCTAAGGTTCCAATATCTTGCATTTGATCTTTGGTGTCTAATATTTCAAATACTCGATTGGCAGAAATCATTCCCATTTGCATTTCATTGAATTTATCCGCAATTTGACGCAACGGATTAAATAGCATTCCGATATACATAGTATAGGAAAAAATATCTCCAAAAGTTGTTGTTTGATCCCCTCCCAATATTCTATATCCACCATAAAGCACTATAAAACCTAGCGTTAGCGATGAAATAATATCGGCAATAGGAAAGAAAATGGAGTTGTAAAGAATTGTTTTTATCCAGGCTTTTTTGTGTTTTGCATTTATTTCTTTAAATTTTTCAAACTCAATGTCTTCTCTATTAAAGAGCTGAACTATTCTCATTCCTGTAACGCGTTCTTGAACAAAAGTATTTAGATTGGCAATTTGATTTCGAACTTCTTCAAACGTAACCTGCATTTTGCGTTGAAATATTCTTGTTATAAAAACCAAAACAGGCATTGCAATTATGACAATAAAGGTTAATCGCCAATTTTCTTTAAACATAAAAATCAGAATTACTCCCATTTTTAACAAATCACTTCCTATCATAAAAAGCCCTTGACTGAATATTTTGGCAATAGACTCCATATCCGAAACCGACCTTGTGATGAGTTGGCCAACAGGAGCATTGTCATAATATTTCATTTTAAAGCTCAACATGTGTTGAAACAGTTTTGTACGAAGGTCTTTAATGATGTCTTGCCCCAACCAATTGGCCCAATAAACAAAGTAGAAATTAGAAAAAACTTCCATCAAAAGTACAATTCCCATTAGGATTACATAAAGTAAAAGCCCATGTTTATCGTGGGTTTTTATATACCCATCTACGGTTAATTTTAATAAATAGGGGCGGAGTGCTGCAAAAAAAGAAAGTAAAACGGCAAACATTATCACACCATTAAATCTCCATTTATAGGGTTTTGTATAAATTAAAATACGTTTAAAAATGTTTGTATCAAATGCTTTTGCTTTCATATTTTTTTAATGCGTATTATCGCTTTATATAATCGTAGGATATTTGAGTTAAATACAATCCGTGTGCAGGTACAGAAAATCCAGCTTTGCTTCGGTCTTTACTCTCAATTATAGCTTTAAAATCAGCAACTGTTATTTTTTCTAAACCAACATTTATAAGCGAACCTACTATTGCTCGAACCATGTTTCTCAAGAAACGATTGGCCGAAATTGTAAAGATTAGATGGTCGTTGTTTTGTTTCCAATTTGCTTCAGTTATTTCACAATCAAATGTGTTAACGTCTGTATTTACTTTTGAAAAACATTCGAAATCAGTGTATTTTCTTAATTCGGCTGCCGCCAAATTCATTAATTCTATATTTAATTTTTGATGATAATACCAACTACCATCAATTTGAAATACATTTTTTGTAGTATTTATATGATATTCATACGTTCTTTGTGTAGCATCAAAACGGGCGTGAGCATTATCATTTACTGGAATAATTTCATAAATCACAATATCTTTTGGCAAAAATGAATTTAGTTTATGAAGCGTATTCAAAATATCAAAATCTGTTTCTATATCAAAGTGAGCAAACATTTCTTTTGCATGAACTCCAGTATCGGTTCTTCCAGCTCCCATGATAGAAATCTCCGTATTGAAAATTATAGTTAATGCATTATTGAGGGTTTCTTGAATAGATAGTGCATTTGGCTGAATTTGCCAGCCATGATAGTTAGTTCCGTTATAGGCTAATTTAATGAAATATCTCAAGGTGTTTTTTATGGTAAAGTTTCAAAAATACAAAGGTACAAAGTTTGTAACTTTGCAACATACTAAACAATAAATTAATTGAAAAAAATACTTTTGCTATCCGATACGCACAGTCATATTGATGATGTTATTTTGAAATATATTGATCAAGCAGATGAGGTTTGGCATGCTGGTGATATTGGTAATTTGATGGTTACGGACGCCATTGCAAAACACAAACCAGTTCGGGCAGTTTATGGAAACATTGATGATGCTAACGCCCGATTGACTTTTCCGCTTCATAATAGATTTTTGCGTGAAGAAGTCTCCGTTTGGATTACGCACATTGGCGGTTATCCAGGAAAATATAATTCTACTATAAAAGAGGAGTTATTAAAAAATCCACCACAGTTATTTATTTGTGGGCATTCGCATATTTTGAAAGTTCAATTTGACAAAAAGTTAAATTTACTTCACATGAACCCAGGTGCAGCTGGAATTAGTGGGTTTCATCAGGTGAGAACCATGCTCAGATTTGTTATTGAAGGAAAACAAATTAAGGATTTGGAGATTATTGAAATCGGAAAACGATGATAGACTTAAAGCTCGACCAAATTATTATTTAAAGCATATTTTACTAACTCAATAGAGCTGTTTATTTGAAGTTTCATAAAGATTTTTTTTCGATGAGAATCAACAGTATGTGTACTGATATTTAATGTTTCGCTGATTTTTTTCCCTGTAAATCCCTTTGCTATTAACTTTAGAACCTGAATTTCTCTAAAAGTTAAAGGACTGTTGTCAACTGCTTTTTCATAAAAAGGCTTAATTTCAGAAAAAAATTCATTCATTTTTCTTTGGATATTTATACAATAATAAATATCTCCTTTAAGGACAGTTTCTATGGCTTCTAAAATTAATTCAAATGCAGCACTTTTTGTTACATATCCTTTTGCTCCAAATTTCATACACTCACGAACAATTTCTAACTCCTCATGACTTGACAGAATAATAGTTTTGAACGGAACATCAATTTTGTGAATATCCATAATGACTTCAAGGCCTGATTTTTCAGGCATCGATATGTCCATAATTAGAATATTGGCATTGCTTTCTATAACTTGATTAATAAGATTTAATCCGTTTTTGGCAAATCCAACAATTTCATAATTTGATTTTTGTTTCAAGATAGCTTTTAAACCAAGAAGAATTAATTGATGATCATCGGCGACGAATATTTTGATTTTATTAAGCATCATTGATTTTTTATAAATATATAACAATTATATATTTAATAAAGGCTTTTTTTTAAATTAAAAAAAAACCTGAAATTAATCA
>CAIJXW010000112.1 GCA_903824755.1 uncultured Bacteroidota bacterium
CTGTTTTGTCAAACTTTCTTTTATAGCGCTTTAATGCTCTATCGATATTTTCTCCGTCTTTAATTGGTATAATTAACATAATATAGACACCTCCTCTCGTTAAGGCTGCAAAAATATATTATTATTTTGAATTATGAATTATAAATGACGTTTTTTTTGAATAAATATAATTACCTCCCGCCCAATATACTTTTTGAAATAACAACCTTCTGAATTTCGGTAGTGCCTTCGCCAATAGTACAAAGTTTTGAATCACGATAGAATTTCTCAACCGGATAATCTTTTGTATAACCATAACCACCATGAATTTGAACGGCATCATTCGCCACTTTTACACACACTTCGGAAGCAAACATTTTGGCCATTGCGCCTAATTTAGTTACAGGTTGATGCGTGTTTTTCAAAAATGCGGCTTTATGCAATAACAATTCTGAGGCTTCAATTTCGGTGGCCATATCGGCTAATTTGAAGGAAATACCTTGAAATTCGCTAATAGCTTTACCAAATTGATGTCTTTCTTTTGAATATTGCAATGCGGCTTCATAGGCTCCTTTTGCAATTCCTAAGGACAAAGCACCAATTGAAATTCGACCACCATCCAAAATCTTCATTGCTTGTATAAATCCTTCCCCAACTTCTCCTAATCTATTTTCGTCAGGAACACGACAATTATCAAATATCAATTCGGCAGTTTCACTGGCTCGCATGCCCAATTTATTTTCTTTTTTTCCGGAGGTAAAACCAGAAATTCCTTTTTCAAGCACAAAAGCGGTCATGCCTCTCGAGTTTCCTTTTTCACCAGTTCTAACAATTACAACGGCGATATCTCCAGAAATAGCATGTGTTATAAAATTTTTTGAGCCATTTATTACCCAAAAATCGCCTTCCTTTTTGGCGGTTGTATTCATTCCGCCAGCATCCGAACCCGTATTGTGTTCCGTCAATCCCCAAGCGCCAATATGTTCGCCAGCAGCTAATTTCGGAATCCATTTTTTCTTTTGAGTTTCATTTCCAAAGGTAAATATATGATTAGTACACAACGAATTATGAGCCGCAATCGACAAACCTATTGACGGATCAACTTTCGAAATTTCTTCAATAATGGTAATGTATTCGTGATATCCTAAACCCGAACCTCCCAAATCTTCGGGAACTAAAACTCCCATAAATCCCATTTCACCCAGTTTTTTGAATAATGAAATCGGAAAAATTTGTGCCTCATCCCACTCCATAATATAAGGACGAATATTTTGTTCTGCAAAATCTCTAATAGATTGCGCAATCATCGATTGTGTTTCGTTGTATTCGAAGTTCATTTTTGTGATTTTTTTTAGAATTCCAAATATAAGCTAATTATTTTATATTTTTCAACAGGAAAACCCTTTATTTTTATCAAATCCTCAGCATTTTTAAAATCGCCGTTCATGCTTCTATAAGTTACAATTGCTTTTGCCAATGCATATCGAAAATACGGAAACTGCATTAATTCTTTGATGGAAGCATTATTAATTACAATTTTGACAATATTTGGAGGTTGCAAAATACCAAAATGCTGGTTTAATTTCACAATGACTTCA
>CAIJXW010000113.1 GCA_903824755.1 uncultured Bacteroidota bacterium
ATAAGGTATTGGTAATAGCTTGTTGCCCTACAACATCTTTAAATGTTTGTGGGCGGTATTTTCTAGCCGATACTACAAATTGTTCCATGAAATTCTATTGGTTTACAAATATAGATTTTATAAGTCAAAAGTCAAATGTCAAAAGTCAAAAGTTTTAAAATAAATTCGTATTGAAAAATCCTCAATCTTAATTCCCTATCTTTGCCTCGCAGACCGCCTTATCGTCACGCTCATGCGTGAAGGAAAGTCCGGACACCACAGAGTAGCATAGCGGGTAACACCCGTCACGATGAGCAATCATTGGAGGACAAGTGCAACAGAAAGTATGTACAGATAATGCTGTAGTGAAACCAGGTAAACTCTATGCGGTGAAATTTCAAGTATATCAGCATTTAAGGGCTACTCGCCCGTTGTTGAAGGGTAGAAAGCTCGAGCCAATGAGCAATTATTGGCCTAGATAAATGATAAGGGTCACGTTTTTCGTGATACAGAATCCGGCTTATAGGTCTGCTTTTTTTTATTTTGATTCTAATTCAGAAATGGGGCTATTTTTTTGAATTCAAAAAAAGAAAATATCGAGCCACCATACGTTTTCTTGAAAGAAAAATGATTCATGTGATCGAGTTTTGTGTATTTTGAGTGCTCAATAATCATCATTCCTTCTTCATTTAGTAATTTCTGATCCACAATTAGATTGACAATATTCTCGAATTTTTTTTGTTCTAGTGCATAAGGTGGATCTGCAAAAATAATATCGTAGTTGGATTTATTTTTTTCTAAGAATTTGAATACATCACTTTTAATAGCTGCAATATTAAAATCATATTCTTCGGCCACTTGTTTTATAAATTTTATACAACCAAAATCACCATCTACTGCGGTAATATTATCACTTCCGCGTGAAGCGAATTCAAAACTTATATTGCCTGTTCCTGCAAATAAATCCAAAACTTTTAGATTTTCAAAGCTGAAATGATTATTCAAAACATTAAATAATGCTTCTTTACTCATATCTGTTGTAGGTCGAACGGGAAGGTTTTTGGGAGGAAATATTCTACGTCCTTTAAATTTACCTGAAATAATTCTCACGATTGTAATAGGATAAAATGCTTTAGATTTTGGGCAGTTGTTAGGTCATTTTGCTTCATAATTTCGTAAACATCTAGCAAAGAAACATTTCTAATATATTTATATGCAATTTCATAATAAGAATCCTCTTTTGAAATTGAACCTAGCAATTGGAGTTTGAAATTCTCAGGATTTAGTTGCAATTGTTCGGCAGTAAAAAGTAAATAATAAATAAAATCTTCGGGGGTTTTATATTCAAATGAATTAAATAATATCAAATTCTGATTTTGAATTACAACTAAATCGAAACGATCTGATGTGAAGTGAACAAAAACTTGTTTTTCATCATTGTTTTTGGTTATCGCAAATAATTTTTCGAGTAAAACACTGCCACTATGCTTGTAATTAAATGACTCAAATTGGTCTAATAAATAGTTGTTAATATTAACAAATGGTATATAAACATTATTCATTTCATGATTTGAAATCTCGTCAAACGTAAAAAAATCGGTTTCAAAAACTTTAGTATTATATTGTAGATAACTGCCTAAAAATTGTTCGTCAAACATTGCTTTCGGAACAAAAGTGTTTAAATTACTGTCATGAATTACGAGTATTTCGTCATATTTTGAAGACAATTCTTTGTGTTCTGAAAATGCTTTCCAAAAATAATCTTCAATCTTTGAAACAGTAGAGTAGGTGCTGAAATTAATTTCTTTTATAGCGATCACTTTATTGTTAAGAGTATCAAAAATGCAAAATACAAACCCATTCAAATTGGTTTGAATGATTAGTTTATTGTATTTTTTTTCGGTAATGTTTATTGAATTTGACATAAAAAAAGCGACACCTTTACGCAAACTTACAATTTTTTTAATTGACAATAATTCTCCTAGCTCAAAAACTTGCATTTTTGTTGAATCGTTTGCTATTATTTTGCACTTTTTGAATAAACTTTGCTTAATTTGCAACAAATTAATTCCTTATGAATTCTAGTTCAGTTTATTCCCTTTTATCAAAAAATTTTCCCTTTAATCCAACGGTTAAACAGAATGTTTTTTTTCAACAAATTGCAGAATTTATTACAAATATTGAGGCAAATGAGATTTTTGTTCTAAAGGGTTTTGCAGGAACTGGAAAAACAACGCTCATATCAACAATTGTAACTATTCTTCCGGAGATTAATAAAAAACATGTACTTCTTGCTCCAACAGGTCGTGCAGCAAAAGTAATTGCAAACTATTCTAATAAACCAGCTTTTACAATTCACAAAAAAATATATTTTCCTAAAAAAGGAAGTGGTGGTGGCGTACAATTTACGATGCAACAAAACAAGCATAAAAACTCAATTTTTATAGTAGATGAAGCCTCGATGATATCTGATATTAATTCTGAAAGTAAACTGTATGAAAACGGGTCTTTGCTCGATGATTTGATTTCCTTTATTTATTCTGGGACTAATTGTAAATTACTGTTATTGGGCGATACGGCTCAATTACCACCTATAAATTTAGATATTTCTCCAGCTTTAGATATTGATTCTTTAGCCCTACATTATAATAAGGAAATAAAACACATTGAACTGGACGAAGTCATGCGTCAAGAAGAAAATTCGGGAATATTGAATAATGCCACCCAATTGAGATCTATTTTAAATGAAACTTATTATGACTCTTTCAAATTTAGAATTAATGGGTTCAAAGATGTGATTAGACTATCAGATGGATTTGATATTCAAGACGCAATTCAATCGGCATATAGCAATTATAGTATCGAGGACACTGCATTTATTGTTCGTTCAAATAAAAGAGCAAATCAATATAATCAACAAATACGATCCAAGATTTTGGATAAAGAAAATGAGCTTTCAACAGGTGATTTTTTAATGATTGTAAAGAATAATTATTTTTGGCTAAAAGAAACTGACGAAGCGGGATTTATTGCAAATGGCGATATTGTTGAAGTTTTGGAGATTTTTAAAATCCAAGAATTATATGGGTTTCAATTTGCAAAAGTAAAAATTAGAATGATTGATTATCCAAACCAAATTCCCTTCGAAACCGTCTTACTCTTGAATACTTTGACCAGCGAATCTCCATCGTTAACCTATGAAGAATCAAATCGATTGTATCAGGAAGTTATGAAAGATTATGAAGGAGAAACCAAATATAAAATGTTTCAAAAAGTAAAAACAAATCCTTATTTTAACGCACTCCAAGTCAAGTTTTCCTATTCAATTACGTGTCATAAATCTCAAGGTGGGCAGTGGAATACGGTTTTTATCGAAAAACCATATTTGTCTGATGGCATTGATCGGGATTATATTAGGTGGCTTTATACGGCTATGACTCGTGCAAAAAATCAATTATATTTGATTGGATTTAAAGATGAAGATTTTGAAGAATAGTAGGATTATTTAAAATCCTTTGTAAGTTTGTAGTTCAAATATTTCAAATGAAAATAATAGCAGTTATTCCAGCACGTTATGCATCGACTCGATTTCCAGCTAAACTTATGCAAGATTTAGGCGGAAAAACAGTTATTTCTCGCACTTATCAAGCCGCAATGAATACCAATTTATTTGATGATGTATTTGTTGTCACCGATTCGAATTTGATTTTTGATGAGATTATATCTCAAGGTGGAAAGGCGATTATGAGTAGCAAAGAACATGAATCTGGAAGTGATAGAATTGCAGAAGCCATAGCCGATTTGGCTGTTGATATTGTTGTTAACGTTCAAGGTGACGAGCCTTTTATTGACAAACAACCTTTAGAAGAATTGTTGTCTGTTTTTAGAAATGATACTAAAAAAGAAGTTGATTTGGCTTCATTAATGAGAGAAATTACCGATTTGGAAGAAATTAACAATCCTAACAATGTAAAAGTTGTTGTGGATCAAAATCGTTTTGCCTTATATTTCTCTCGCTCTGTGATTCCGTATCCTAGAGAAACAAATGTTGGGGTTCGGTTTATGCAACATATCGGAATTTATGCTTTTCGAAAACAAGCCTTATTGGATTTTTATAGTTTGCCGATGAAAAGCCTTGAAGCTTCAGAAAAACTTGAGCAATTGCGATATTTAGAATATGGAAAACGAATAAAAATGGTCGAAACCACTCATATAGGAATAGGAATTGATACTCCCGAAGATTTAGATCGAGCCAGGAAAATGCTATAATCAGTTTAGCATTAAAAAAAACCTGTAATTAATTCTAACTACAGGTTTTTAATTTTTTATAAAAAAGTCTATTTCAATTTTCCAACCATATCTTCAGGTTTCACCCAAGCATCAAATTCTTCGGGAGTAACATAACCCAATCGAACGGCTTCTTCTTTTAATGTAGTTCCGTTTTTGTGTGCGGTTTGTGCTATTTCGGCCGATTTATAATATCCTATTTTTGTGTTTAAAGCCGTTACAAGCATCAACGAATTATCTACTAATTCTTTGATTCTTCTATAATTTGGTTCAATTCCTCTGGCACAATGCTCTTCAAAAGAAAGACATGCATCTCCCAATAATCTTGCCGATTGCAAGAAATTTGATGCCATTAATGGTTTGAAAACATTTAGCTCATAATGACCTTGAGTACCACCGATAGTGATCGTTACATCGTTGCCCATCACTTGTGCACAGACCATAGTTAGTGCTTCGCATTGAGTAGGATTTACTTTTCCAGGCATAATAGACGAGCCAGGTTCATTCTCGGGGATGATGATTTCGCCAATACCAGAGCGAGGGCCAGAAGCTAACATTCTAACATCATTTGCTATTTTATTTAACGAAACAGCTAATTGTTTTAAGGCTCCGTGGGTTTCTACAATAGCATCATGTGCGGCTAGAGCTTCAAATTTATTTTCGGCAGTTACAAATGGGTGACCCGTAAATTGAGCTATATATTCGGCTACTTTTACGTCATATCCATCAGGAGTGTTCAATCCTGTACCTACTGCGGTACCACCAAGAGCAACTTCCGAGAGGTGAGCAAGTGTATTTCGTAGTGCTTTTAATCCATAATTTAATTGGGCTACATATCCAGATATTTCCTGACCTAATGTTAAAGGAGTTGCGTCCATTAAGTGTGTTCTTCCAATTTTTACGACCGACATGAATTCGGTTGATTTTGCTTGGAGTGTATCACGAAGTTTTTCGATGCCTGGAATAGTGGTTTCGACTACTGTTTTGTAGGCCGCAATATGCATTCCTGTTGGAAAAGTATCGTTTGATGATTGTGATTTGTTGACATCATCATTTGCTTTTATGAATTGCTCTCCTTCGCCAATTTTCAATCCTTTTATTACTTGTGCTCGATTTGCAATAACTTCATTTACGTTCATATTGCTTTGAGTTCCTGAGCCTGTTTGCCAGATTACTAATGGAAACTCGTCCTCTAGTTTTCCTGCCAAAATCTCGTCACAAACTATTGCAATTGCATCTCGTTTTTCTATTGATAATACACCTAAATCACAATTTGCAAATGCAGCGGCTTTTTTTAGATAGGCAAATCCTTCAATTATTTCTTTTGGCATTGAAGCTGAAGGGCCTATTTTGAAATTATTTCTTGATCGTTCGGTTTGTGCACCCCAATATTTTTCTGAAGGAACTTTCACTTCACCCATGGTGTCTTTTTCTATCCTGTATTGCATTTTGTTTATGTTTTTATCAATGTTTAATAACTTTGTCAAAAATACGCATAAATACTTTTTTACAAAAATTGATTTGCATTTTTATTGCTTCTATAAAATAATACGCTTATATTTGTGCCTATATTCAAAAATTCCGGAAAACATGTTTGAATTTTCTCAGTATTTAGGTTTTTTACTTTTTTTAACCATCCTAACAATAGGATTTTGGTTGATGTTTTTCTTGGTTG
>CAIJXW010000114.1 GCA_903824755.1 uncultured Bacteroidota bacterium
CTCTATATAATTATTTTGCTATTTTTGTAAGTCCAAAATAATTATTTAAAATGATAAAAAACATAAAGGCTCCAGTAGCAAAAATTTATCCAAAAACACTTCAAAAGTTTGAGGATATTCGCATTGATAATTATTTTTGGCTAAACGATCGCAATAACCCAGAAGTTATAGCATATTTGAAAGCAGAAAATGCCTATTATAAAAAAAGTACGGCACACACAAAAAAAATGCAAACGAATTTATTCAAAGAAATGAAAGCTCGAATCAAAGAAGATGATGAGTCGGTTCCGTATTTATATAATGGCTATTATTATAGTACCCGTTATAAAAAAGGTCAAGATTATCCCATTTATTCAAGAAGAAAGGGTAGCCTTTCGGCCAAAGAAGAAATCATTTTTGATTGCAATAAATTAGCCAAAGGACACAACTATTTTCAATTGAGCGGATTGAGCGTTAGCAATGATAACAAATTTGCGACTTTTGCAATTGATACCCTTGGTCGAAGAATTTATACACTACAAATAAAAAACCTAGAAACTGGAGAAATACTTCCCGATAAAATAGAAAATGTTACTGGAAATTCGACTTGGGCAAACGATAATAAAACTATTTTTTATACCCGTCAAGACGAAAAAACGCTTCGTGCAGATGCTGTTTTTAAACATAAATTAGGAACAAATTCAGAGAAAGATTCATTAGTATATTTTGAAAAAGATGACACGTTTTCGGTTTCGGTTTATAAAGAAAAATCAAAAAAATATATTGTAATAGGCTGTTCTAGCACACTAACAACTGAATATAGAATATTATTAGCCGACAAACCCGATGATAAATTTATGGTTTTTCAAAAACGTGTTCGTGGATTAGAATACAGTATTTCGCATTATGGCAATGATTTTTATATCATGACCAATAAAGATAAAGCCTATAATTTTAAACTAATGAAAACGTCTGAATCAGTAACTGGCAAAGAAAACTGGAAAGATGTAATCGCACACGATGAAGCTATTTTATTAGAAGAAATTGATATTTTCAAAGATTATCTGGTTGTTTCTGAACGAAGCAATGGACTAAATAAAATTAGAATCATACCTTGGAATGGAAAGGGTAGTTATTTTTTGCCTTTTGAAAGCGAAACCTATACTGCCTATACCACAACAAATGTAGATTTTGATACCGATATTTTGCGATATGGCTATCAATCGATGGCAACCCCAGCTTCGGTAATTGATTTCAATATGAAAACAAAAACAAAAGAAATCAAAAAAGAACAACTTGTTTTGGGTGGAAGTTTTGATAAAAATAATTATATCGAAGAACGAATTTGGGCAAATGCAATAGATGGAACCAAAATTCCAATATCTATGGTATATAGAAAAGGGCTTAATAAAAATCGAAAAAATCCTTTATTGCTATATGCTTATGGCTCGTATGGAGCATCAATGGATGCCTATTTTTCAACAACTCGACTTTCACTTCTAGATCGAGGTTTTGTGTATGCAATTGCTCACATTCGAGGAGGAGAAGATTTAGGCCGGAAATGGTATGAAAATGGCAAATTATTAAAAAAGAAAAACACATTTATCGATTTTATTGATTGTTCAAAATTTGTCATTGAAAAAGGATATACTTCACCAGAACATCTCTATGCCGAAGGAGGCTCTGCCGGCGGACTATTGATGGGAGCAGTTATCAATATGGCACCCGATTTGTATCATGGCGTTATTGCACAAGTCCCTTTTGTAGATGTTGTCACAACAATGTTAGACGAAACAATTCCGTTGACAACTGGAGAATATGATGAATGGGGAAATCCAAATGTGAAGAAATATTATGATTATATGAAATCCTACTCACCCTATGACAATGTAAAACCACAAGCATATCCAAATTTGTATATATCTACAGGACTTCATGACTCGCAAGTACAATATTGGGAACCAGCAAAATGGGTAGCAAAATTACGAGCAACAAAAACAGATTCTAACCACTTATTTCTTGATGTCAATATGGACGCAGGACACGGTGGTGCATCAGGAAGATTTGAAGCTCTTAAAGAACTATCCAAAGAATTTAGTTTTTTATTAGATTTAGAAAAAATTGAAATTTAATTAGAATTTTTTTGTTAAATTTGCAAGGAAATTTGATCAATAGTAATACAAATAGAATCGTTTAGGTTAACTATTTTTTTATGAAAGAAGAAATAAAAGCTTACAATAACGTCCTGGAATTAATAGGAAATACCCCTCTTATTAAGCTAAACAAAGTAACTGAAAACTTGGTTGGAAATTTCTATGCAAAAGTAGAAGCCTTCAATCCAGGTCATTCTACCAAAGACCGCATTGCCTTATACATTATTGAAGAAGCCGAAAAAAGAGGAATTCTTTCTCCTGGTGATACCATTATCGAAACTACCTCAGGAAATACAGGATTTAGTCTCGCAATGGTTTCTATAATTAAAGGCTATAATTGTATTTTGGCAGTTAGTTCAAAATCTTCCAAAGATAAAATAGATATGCTGAGAAGCTTGGGAGCCAAAGTATATGTTTGTCCTGCCCATGTTTCAGCCGATGATGAACGGTCTTATTATACGGTTGCCAAACGTTTGCACGAAGAGACAAAAGGTTCTGTTTATATCAATCAATACTTCAACCAACTCAATGTTGATGCTCATTATAAATCAACTGGACCAGAAATTTGGGAACAAACCAACGGAAAAATTACCCACCTGATTGCTTGTAGCGGAACAGGAGGAACTATTTCTGGAACAGCAAAGTATCTAAAAGAAAAAAATCCAAATATTAGAATTCTTGGTGTTGATGCTTTTGGCTCTGTGCTAAAAAAATACCACGAAACTAGAGAATTTGATAATGATGAAATTTATCCATATAGAATTGAAGGATTAGGTAAAAACTTAATTCCATCGGCAACCGATTTTGATATTATAGATAAATTCACAAAAGTTTCAGACGAAGAAAGTGCCCATGCAACAAGAGAAATTGCAAAAAAAGAAGGACTATTTGTAGGTTATACTTCAGGTGCTGTTCTTCAAGCAATTAAACAATATGCCGCCGAAGGAGAATTTGATAAAAACAGTAATGTTATTGCCATTTTTCCTGACCATGGCTCGCGTTATATGAGTAAAGTGTTTAGCGATGATTGGATGAATGACCAAGGATTTTTTGACAGTATTAATGTCGAAGAAGCACAACAAATAGAATTTATAAAAAAGTAATTACTAAAAAAGATATAGAAAAGCTCCAAAGAAATTTGGAGCTTTTTATTTTATAAAGAAGTGATATAACTTCCGAAGGTATAAGTGTCATAAGTAAATGAATTTCCGCCCTTTGTGAAAGTAATATTCTTAAAAACTATCAAATGATTATATCCCGTTAACAGCGTTGTTGTTGGGTTTATTATTTCGGTAGTGGTAATTTCAATTAAACCGCTCACAGCCGTAACTCCATTATTTGCATACCATTCTTCCAAAACGGTCGGAGTTGCAGGTGGCAAAATTTCACAAAAATAAGAAGTAGTGACATTTGAATCAAAAAGGCGATACGTCACTTTGTTTGTTGCACTTATTATGATTGTTGTCGGCTGATTTTCTGGAGTCACTACATTTGGAAACGAAGTTACAGGAATAGATAAAATTAAAGCTTCATTATTTTTAATTTTAAAAAACAAACCTTTTCCAGAACACGTTTCTACCTTTGCAGAAGTATCGAAATTGAATTTCTTGATAGTTAAATCTCCATCGTCACAACTATTAAAAAGAAGGAGCAAAGCACACAAACCTATAATTTTTTTCATTTGTTTTGTATTTTCAACAAAAATAGAATTTTTAATTTGTTCCAAAAGCATTCTTTTTAATTAAATTATCATACCAACAGAATTCTGTATCTTTGCCCAATAACTTATATCTTTTATGGGAGTCAATAAACATTTTTTCGCTGCCTTTGCTGCTTTTTTTATTTGGGGTTTTTTCGGTTTAGCATTAAAACCATTAACAGATTATCCCTCTCTGGATATTTTATTTTATAGAATTTTTTTGAGCGTTGCCATAATGGGTTTGATAAACACCATTTTTAGAAGAAAAAAGCTCAAAGAAAACTGGATAAATTTTAATCTTTTAACTCCAAATCAAAAGAAAAAATCAATTATTCTAACACTTTCGGGTTCTGTTTTAATTGCTTTAAATTGGTTCGTTTTTATATATGTTGTCAACCATGTTAGTTTGAAAGCAGCATCGTTAGCCTATATGATTTGCCCGATATTGACAACCGTATTAGCTTTTTTTATTTTAAAAGAAAAATTAAGCAATTGGCAATGGTTTGCTGTTTTTGTGAGTAGTATCGGTTGCGGATTATTGTCTATAAATCACGTAGAAGACATTTTTTTTAGCTTTATTACTGCTGCCACTTATGCTCTCTATTTAATTAGCCAACGCAATAACAATCACATTGATAAATTTTTATCACTATCAATTCAATTAGCCATTATTGCAATAATAATTTTACCTTTTTATCCCAATTTCAGTGGCGTTATACCTGTTTCTAGCCTATTCTATTTTTATATTCTTATTATTGTTTTATTCTTTACAATTGTCCCGTTATTTCTAAATCTATATGCTTTGAAAGGAATCAATTCGTCAACAGTTGGAATATTAATGTATATAAATCCAATTATTAATTTTTCAATTGCGGTTTTAATTTATCATGAATCTGTAACTTTGCTTCAAATGATTTCCTATTTTTTAATTTTTTTAGCTGTAATTATTTTTAATGAAAAATTAATTTTCAAAAAATCTAACTAGTTAATTTGAATAGCATATAATGAAAAAAGTCTATCTCGATAACGCATCAACAACCCAAATTCGCTCGGAAGTTCTCTCCGAAATGACAAAGGTATTATTTGAAGATTTTGGCAACCCATCATCTACACATAGTTATGGTAGAAATGCAAAAAGCCAAATAGAATTAGCACGAAAATCAATTGCTAAAGAATTGAATTGTAATGCTCAAGAAATTATTTTCACTTCGGGAGGAACAGAAGCCATTAACTTAATCTTGCATTCGGCGGTAAAAGATTTGAATGTAAAAAGAATTATTACTTCAAAAATTGAGCACCATGCGGTTTTACACACCGTTGAAGCACTGCAACAAAATTTCAACATTCAAGTGGATTATGTTGCTTTGAAACCTGATGGCTCAATCAATATATCCGATTTGGTAGAATTACTTTCACAAGAAACAAAAACTCTTGTGAGTTTAATGCATGTCAATAATGAAATTGGTAGCGTTTTAGAATTGAATGAAATCGGTAAAATTTGTGATCAATATAACGCTCTTTTTCATTCGGATACCGTGCAATCGGTTGGTAAAATACCTATAGATTTGCAAGCAACAAAAGTTGATTTTATTGTTGCGAGTGCACATAAATTTCATGGTCCAAAAGGCATCGGATTTTTATTTGCAAGAAAAAATAGCGGTTTAAAACCTATGTTTTTTGGGGGTGAACAAGAAAAAGGTTTTCGACCAGGAACAGAAGCCACTCATCAAATAGTTGGATTATCCAAGGCTTTAGAATATTCTTATATGAATTTGGAATCAGATAGAAATCATATCATCGAAATCAAAAACTATTTAGTAGAACAACTTGAAATTCATTTTCCTAATTTTAAAATAAATGGAAGTACAGACAATTTTTATACCATTATAAATATACTTTTACCCTTTTCGGAATCCCAAACACCCTTGTTATTATTTAATTTAGACATGAAAGGCATTGCTGTTTCAAGAGGAAGTGCTTGTCAGTCAGGCGTTTCAAAACCTTCGCATGTATTGGCCGAAATTCTATTGCAAGAAGAAATCAACAAGCCTAGTTTGCGAATTTCATTTAGCCATTATAATACTAAACAGGATATCGATTTGCTTATTGATGCTTTAAAATAGTTATTTAATCCTGCTTCATACAACCAATTATTTTTTCTAAATACGTTTTGCAATAGTATTTTTTAATTGATTTGAAGATAACTTTAGTAGTATGAAAATTCGATTAGTTATAATCGTTTTATAAAAGGAAGTGTAAAATAAAATTTGGAACCTTCACCAAACTTACTTTCCACACCGATTTTACCGCCCAACATTTCTACATAGGCTTTTGAAATAGAAAGACCTAAACCCGAGCCTTGATAAGGTCTTTTCTCTGAAACATCTGCTTGAATAAATCGTTCAAAAATTATTTTTTGTTTCGATTTTTCTATTCCTAAACCTGTATCTTTTACAAAAAAATGAATAATTTCTTTGTCGTTTATATAACCAAAATTTATACTGCCAGAAGCTGTAAATTTTATCGAATTTTTAACCAAATTAGATACTACGGCAAATAACTTTTCTGGGTCGGTTCGCATTATTGCCTTCTCATCTTCTAGGGTGGAAGTTAAATTTAAAGTGAGTCCATTTTTTTCTGCCTCCAATTTAAATAGGTTATAAACACATTTTAAAACATGATTCAAATTAATTTCTGAAAACGAAACTTCCATTTGCCCAGATTCAATTTTAGAAATAGCTACAATATCATTAATAATGTTTAGCATTCTATTTCCACTTTCTTCAATTATCCCAAGATATTCTTGTTGCTCTAATTGATTCAGATTTTGGTCTTTTAATATTTCGGCAAATCCTAAAATCCCATTCATTGGTGTTCGGATTTCGTGACTCATATTTGCCAAAAAAGCAGATTTTAATCGGTTGTTTTCTTCTGCTCGTTCTCGTTCATAAATTAAGTCTATTTCAGTTAATTTGCGTTGCGTAATATCCTGAATTATTCCAACTAATAGTTTTGGATTTCCTTTTTTATCTTTTTTTATTTCGACAATTTCCGACCAAAGATACCTTGAAGTTCCATCAAAAGTGATAATCCGATACTCAATAGGCTTAATTATTTCTTTATTTAAAGCACTTTTAAAAGCAAAATCTACCTTGTTTTTATCTTCGTGATGAATTATTTTGTCAAAAAGCTGTTGAATTGTGTCTTTGGTTTCTGTTTTTTTAATACCAAATATTGAGTATAATTCTTCAGACCACTTTAATTCATTAGTTATAATATTGTAGCTCCAATCTCCAATCAGTGCAATTTTCTGTACTTTCTTTAAATCGTTTTTTGATTGTTTTAGCTTCTCCCGACTTTCAATTAAATTGTTTTCGGCATGTTTATTTTTAGTTATATCAATAATATTGACCAAACAGTTGGATTCATTTTCAAGGATAATACCTTCTAAATGAAAGTGTTTTATACTATTATCGTCCTTAATTATCTCTATTTCACATGTTTTTTTAGTTTTTGATATAAATATAGATGACAAAAACGTATTGAAAATTGCTCTAGATTCAATCGATATAAATATTCCGAAGAATTTGTTTTTTAAATAAGAGCGACTGTAATTTAGCATCGAAGCTCCCTTTAAATTTAGCTCCAAAATTGCACCGTTTTCTGAAAATGTAAAATAACCAGAAGGAGCAAAATCATATAATTCTGAATATTTTTCGGCATTTGAAAGTGCTTCTAATCTTGCGGCTAACAATTCCTCATTTTGCATTTCGAGCTCTATTTGATGTACTTCTAATTCGTGAATTAATTTTATAGAATCAATTTCAGAAAAAGAGTTTTTAGTTTTTACATTTTTTAGCATATACTCTGCACGCTTTCTAAGGGACTCATTGGACTTTGATTTATTAATGTCTTTCATTCAATTTTTTTATTCTTTTGTTCATAATTATCCCAAGTTATCCCCGTAATTCCAACGATGTTCCCATTTTTATCTTTCAAAGAATCTATAATTAATGTATAGGAAAATTTAGCCTTATTCATTATAAGTTCAATTTGTGTATTTACGCCAATACCCGTAGAAAGAACTTCCTTTTTGATTTTTTTTAATTTTGTTGCATATTCTTCGGGGAGCAATTCTTCATCTTTTTTACCAATGATTTCATTAGGTTTCAAATTTAAGAATGGGTTGTGAATCCAAGTATATAATAAATTTTTATCCTGATTAAAAACACTAATAGGAGTATTTTGAAGACTTATTTTAAAACGTTCTTCACTATCTATTAATTTGGCTTCTAGATTTTTAAATGTTGTAATATCCGAAAACGTTAACACCAATCCATCAATATAATCATCAATTGTTCGATATGGCATTATCCTAACGTTAAACCATCTCCCATCGTTTGTTTCTATTGCATTTTCAATAAAAACAAGCGATTTTATTACTGCTTTTGAATCTTTTTCTATGGCAGGATAAATTAAATCGGTTACTAAATCAGTAAATGGTCTTCCAATATCGGTCTTTCTAATTTTAAATATCTTTGTTACTTGATCAGTGAATTTTCTAATATTTAACTCCCTATCTATAAATAATGTGGCCACTTCTGAACTATTTAGAAGGTTTGTCATATCATCATTAGAACGAATATATTCGCTTACTTTTATTTGAAGTTCAGAATTAACTGTCTGTAACTCTTCATTCAAACTTTGCATTTCCTCTTTTGACGTGGTGAGTTCTTCATTTGTAGATTGCAATTCTTCATTGGTAGATTGCAACTCTTCATTGGTCGAAATTAATTCTTCTTGCGAAGTTTGAATCGCCTCTTGCGTATTTTGAAGTTCAGCTTGACATCGTCTCAATTCAATTTCTAATTCTTTTTGTTTCGAACTTGAACTCGAAGAAACGCTTTTTTCATGAACTATATTTTCGTTTGAATAGTTATGATTATCAATAAAAACAATCATAATATTATCTTTTATAGCAATTGGATTTTCAATTTTTTGAACCAATAAGTTTAGATATTGAATACTTTCATTAACATTTATTTTTATGTTTTTTACCAAGACTGGCTTATAATGTTTCAAAGCGTTATGAAAAGCATCTAACAATTCATTGCTCAAGCCCTCCCTAGCCATCGAGTGAATGTTCCAATTTGCTTTTCCAGCAACAGGTTCTAAATATTTTCCCGTTTTTCCAGAAATATATAAAATATCTCCTTTTTCATTTACTAATACACTTGGCGGTACAAATCGATTAAGTAAAAATTGATCTACCATTGACTGAACGTTTTCAATCGGTTTTTGGGTATTCTTTTTTTCTGTTTTCACTATTTTTGAAAAATTAATTGTACTTGGAAAATCTATAAGTTCAGAAACCTGAACAGA
>CAIJXW010000115.1 GCA_903824755.1 uncultured Bacteroidota bacterium
TATAAAAGTAGGAACAATAATAAACCCGTAAACTTCAGAGAAATTTTTCTCTTCACTCGGAAAAACAAAGAAAAACCCAATTAAAAACAAGATCCCGGTAAGTTGCCAAACCAATCCGTTTTTAATTCTTTGTGCTAGCATTTTTAATGCAAATTGAGAAGAAATACCTAAAGCAAAAGTGATTCCTAATCGCAATAATAAATATTCCTCTACATTATTTGGATTCGTTTCAATTCCGTAAACAATTACTATTACGGTTGCTAAAGACATTAATAAAACTAACGGATAGTTTAAAACTAGCGCTGTAACTTTAGATAAAATAAGGCTTATTTTGTTTTTCATAATTATAAAAATTTAATTTATCTATTAGTTAGATGTTTTGCAAAATAGTTACAGTGGCGCCTTTATTCATTTGAACAAATGTTTCGCAAATATGTCCTTTTTCGTGTTGAATGTCTTCGTTGGAAATTAAATTATCCAAAGCTTCATTTAATTCTTTTTGATTGGAAATAGAAACACAGCCTCCTTGATGTACTAAAGCTGTAGCTTCGGCAAAGTGCGAATAATTTGGCCCAATTACAATTGGAACTCCAAAAGTTGCAGGTTCCAGAATGTTATGCACTCCTGGATTTCCAAATCCTCCGCCAACATATGCAATATCGGCATAAGAGTAAATTTTGGTTAAAATTCCAATAGTGTCAATTATGAAAACTTGAAATTCATTTAGATTCTGATTTTCTTTTTCGGAAAACAAAATGGTTTTTTTATTGATTAACGTTTGAAGTTTATCGATTTCTGGTTTATGAATGTTATGCGGCGCAATAATGAATTTCAAATCTGCGGAAGCAGAATTAATATAATTAACCAATAAACTTTCGTCTTTTAGCCATGAACTTCCAATAACAATGGTTGTTTTTTGGTCTTTAAATTGTTCAATAAAATCTAAAGAATTGCCTCTTTCTAAAATAGAAACTACTCGGTCAAAACGGGTGTCTCCTGAGATTTTTACATTGGTAAATCCAATGCTTTGTAATAGTTTTTTTGAATTTTCATTTTGCACAAAAAAGTAATCAAATGTGTTGAGCGCATTTCTATAAAAACCTCCGAATCCTTTAAAAAAAGCTTGATTATCTCTAAATATTCCTGAAATTAAATAGGTTTTTATGATGCGTTTTTTTAATTCGTTAAGGTAATTTGGCCAAAATTCATACTTAATAAAAAACACCATTTCGGGGTGAACCAATTCTACAAATAATTGTGCATTGTGCTCGGTGTCTAGTGGCAAATAAATGGTTAAATCGGCTACGGTGTTGTTTTTTCGAACTTCATAACCCGAAGGTGAAAAAAAGGTAACTACAATTTTATGCTCTGGATATTTTATTTTGATTTGTTCAATAACCGGTAAGCCTTGTTCGTATTCGCCTAAGGAAGCCGCATGAAACCAAATGGTTTTATCTGAAGGGTTTATTTTTTCTCTAATTTTCTCAAAAACACCTTTTCTTCCGTCAACAAAAAGTTTCATTTTCGGATTAAAAAGCGCCAAGAGTTTTACCAATTGGGATGCAAATAACAGAATAAGATTATAAAGAAAAAGCATCTTTTTTTATTTGTGTTGCTAAGTTAAGTTATTTTGAAACAGGTTTAGAAATTTTCACTTTTCATTAATCAAAACGAATGGTTTTTGCTGGGACAATTTTGGTAATTAAATACGAGGGAATTAACAAAACAATCAAGCAAACAACAACAGTTCCTATATTTAGCGCAGCAATGAATAATAAATTAATATCAACAGGAGCAACGGTTACATAATAATTTTCAGGAGGTAATTTTATGATTCCAAAGTATTTTTGAATTACCAATAATCCAATTCCAATAAAATTGCCCCAAAATAATCCACGAAGAATAAGATAGTAGGCATTGTAAAGAAATATTTTTCGGATGCTCCAATTATTGGCCCCCATCGATTTTAGAATTCCAATCATTTGCGTTCTTTCTAATATTAAAACTAATAAAGCTACAACCATATTAATCGTAGAAACCACAATCATAATAATGAGAATGACCACAATGTTAAAGTCAAAAAGTTTAAGCCAATCAAAAATATAAGAATATTTTTCTTCGATGGTTTGCGATTTTAGTACAGAGGAAGTTTCTTGATATACTTCGTCACCTTTTTGTTTTATTTGTGTAAAATCGGATATAAATACTTCAAAACAACCCACTTGATCTGGGCTCCATCTGTTCATTCTTTGAAGGTGGCGAATATCTCCCAAGATATACGAAGAATCAAATTCTTGCATGCCCGAATTGTATATTCCTACAATTTTAAATTGGCGGATGTTGGGCAAACCATTCCCATTTTGCTTCA
>CAIJXW010000116.1 GCA_903824755.1 uncultured Bacteroidota bacterium
AGATTAATTATTTTTAATTATTAGTTTATAAAGCAATTTTTTTATTAATAAAAAAAAGGAAATAGCCATTAATATTATAAAATATGTAATTATATTTGGGTAAATTTTTTATATAAAAAACATGGAAACTAATTACTTAGCACTTCTCATTGCGGCATTTTCGAGTTTGTTCATTGGTCTAATTTGGTATCACCCAAAAGTAATGGGGACTATTTGGATGAAGGAATCTGGCATGACCGATGAAAAAATGAAATCTCGAAATATTTTCGGAATTCTATTTATGGCATTAATCTATGCCTATTTAATGTCATTTATGATTCAGTTTATGGTGATTCATCAATATGGCGTGGTAGGAGCAATTGGCGGCGACCCTTCTATTGCACTTCCCTCCTATTTTGCGTTCATGAACGATTATGGTTCTACTTTTAGAACTTTTCAGCACGGAATGATTCACGGATTTTTGTCTGGCCTTTTTCTGGCAATGCCAATAATTGGAGTCAACGCCCTTTTTGAAAGGAAATCTTTCAAATATACGCTCGTTAATGGTGGCTACTGGATTATTTCATTTATTGTTATGGGCGGAATTATTTGTTCGATGAAATAAAATTTAACACCTATTTATTATTCTATCGCCCTATATTTGTAGGGCGATTATTTTTAGCAAAACTTGAAGACAACCTACTCTTATACAATTTATACAGCAACAAATGCTATTCCAGAATCCTGGAATACTCTTGCTGGTAGCACTATTTTTCTAAATCTTGACTACCTGAAAATTCTTGAAACTGCAAATCCAGAGAACATTAACATCTATTTTATTGCTATTTTTAAAGAAAATATAATTCAAGGGATTGCCGTTGCTCAATTCATTGATTTGAGCCAATTGCACTCTTTTGGCGAAAGAGATCACTGCATAAAAACTGCAATTCGAGATTTTGCCTTCAAAAGATTTAGTTCCAAAGTGCTAATAATTGGAAACAATATGTTGACGGGACAAAATGCGTTTTGCTTCAGTGATGCGTTGCCTTTTGAAATTGGTGTCAATCAAATAAAAAATGCTGCAATCGAAATTAAGAAGGAATACCTAAAAAAAGGCACAAAAATTCATCTAACTATTTTTAAGGATTTCTCAGAAAAAGAAGCCGAAAATTTCAACATCCCCGCTTTTAATTCGTTCTTCAACTTTATAACCCAGCCAAATATGGTTTTTGAAATCAAAGAAAACTGGAAAAATTTTGATGATTATGTTCTGAATTTGAATAAAAAATATCGGGATCAGCTGAAACGTGCAAGAAAAAAATCGGAAGGAATAACAAAGCGAAAATTATCGGCAGAAGAAATTGTTTTTTATAGAAATCGAATTAACGAATTGTATTTTAATGTGGCCAAAAACGCCCCCTTCAACACTTTCTATTTGCCAGAAAATCATTTTGAGATTTTTAAATTATCATTAAAAGATAAATTCTTGTTTTATGGCTATTTCAATAATGAAACGCTAATTGGATTTAACACTTTAATAAAAAACGGATCCGATATTGACACCTATTTTCTTGGGTATGATGATAAATGTCAACGAGAAAAAATGCTCTACCTCAATATGTTATATGACATGATTGGCTATTCAATAAACAAAGGCTATTCGCGAATTATTTTTGCAAGAACAGCCCTCGAAATAAAAAGCTCGGTAGGGGCAAAAGCAATTGAAATGCATGGATTTATCAAGCATAGCAACTGGTTTTTAAATCTATTTATTTCAAAATTATTTAGGTATTTTGAACCACAAACCATTTGGATTGAACGAAATCCTTTCAAGGAATAATCCTTAAGCGTTTTCTATTTCTTCTTGCACATTTTCCCAGTCGGAAAGCAATTTGTCGAGTTCTGTTTTCTTTTTGTTATAGGCCATAAAAAAGGAAGCGTCTTCTATATGTTTGTCATAATTTGAAGCCAACATTTTGTCATCATGCTGTATGTCTTTTTCCAATTGCTGAATTTGACTTTCTATTTTGCTTAACCGATTTTGAAGTGACTTATTCTTTTTCTGATCTTCATAGGAAACCTTATTGTTTTCTTTTGGAGATTCTTTCTTTTGTATGTCTTTTTTCTCGACTTCACGCATATTTTCGAGGTTTCTCTGCTCTAAGAAATAGTTAACATCACCCAAATATTCTTTGATTTTTTGGTCTTTAAATTCATATACTAAATTTGACATTCCTTGCAAAAAATCCCTATCGTGAGAAACCAACAGCAAAGTTCCCTCATACTTTTGAAGTGCTGCTTTCAATACATTTTTGGATTTAATATCCAAGTGATTTGTTGGCTCATCCATCAAGAGAACATTTATCGGCTGAAGCAATAACTTGCAGAGTGCCAATCGGTTTCGTTCGCCTCCAGAGAGTACTTTTACCTTTTTTTCTACATCATCACCCCGAAAAAGAAAGGATCCCAACATGTCTCGAACTTTCGATCTATTAGTATCTGTTGCTGCATTCTCCATGGTTTCTAACAAAGTAATTTCGCCATCTAAATATTCTGCTTGATTTTGAGCAAAATACCCAATTTGAACATTATGCCCTAACTTTATATCCCCTTGAAATTCAAACTCATTAACAATAGCTTTTATAAATGTCGATTTTCCTTGTCCGTTTTGACCTACAAAAGCTATTTTGCTTCCACGTTCTACAAGTAGTGAAATGTCTTTCAGAATTGTATTATCGCCATATTTTTTAGTTACATTTTCTGCTTCTATAACCACTTTTCCTGGCACTTTTGATACGGGAAATGAAATATTCATCACCGAATTATCATCTTCGTCAACCTCAATACGCTCGACTTTGTCTAGCTTTTTTATAAGCGACTGTGCCATTGATGCCTTTGATGCTTTTGCCCGAAATTTCTCAATTAACTTCTCTGTTTCTTCAATTTTTTTGGCTTGATTTTTTTGGGTAGCCAATTGCTTTTCTCTAATTTCATGTCGCAATTCTAAATATTGAGAATAGGGTTTATTGAAATCATAGGCCTTGCCAAGAGATATTTCGATAGTACGGTTTGTTACATTATCAAGAAACATTTTGTCGTGCGAAACAATCACAACCACGCCAGGATAATTACGCAGGAAGCTCTCTAACCAAATGATACTTTCTATATCCAGGTGATTTGTTGGCTCGTCTAATAGCAGCACATCATTGGATTGAAGTAGTAATTTGGCCAATTCGATTCGCATTCGCCAACCACCTGAAAAAGTTTCTGTTTGATTATTAAAAACCTCTCGTTTGAACCCCAAACCCAACAAGATTTTTTCGGTATCTCCTATATAATTATAACCTCCCAAAAGCTCAAAACGATGCGTATAATCAGATAAATCTTCAATGATTTGGCTGTATTCATCACTTTCATAATCGGTTCTTGTGACCAATTGATGGTTGATTTGTTCTAATTTTTTTTCTACTATTTTAATGTCGGTAAAAGCTTCATAGGCTTCTTCGAGAACCGTTCGCCCATGTTCAAAATCGATATCTTGCCGAAGAAAACCCATTCGGACTTCCTTTTCTTGCGATATTACGCCAGAATCTGGGGCAAAATCACGAGCTAATATTTTTAGCATGGTGGATTTTCCGGCACCGTTCTTTCCTACAAGTCCAACTCGATCTCCTGCTCCTAAACGAAAAGTAACTTCTTCAAACAAATAAGTTCCTCCAAAAGAAACAGACAAATTGTGTATATTAAGCATATATTGTGACTATTGTTACATTAAAAAAAGGACAAAGGCGTACCTTTGTCAAAAATTATGCAAATGTTAAAAAAAGGATCCAAATTAAATAGCATTTTAACAGGAACTTGTCCAAAATGTCAAAAAGAAAATATGTATGTGGACAAAAACCCATATAATCTAGGAAAAGTATTAAAAATGAACGAAACCTGCAGTCACTGTGGGTTGAAATATCAATTAGAACCTTCTTTTTTTTATGGTGCGATGTATGTGAGTTATGGTTTAAATGTAGGTATCGGAATTGCCGTTTTTGTAATTGCTTTTGTATTATTAAAACTAGATATAAAAACCTCATTCTTTTCTATAATTACCTCACTTGTAGTGTTATATCCTTTAGTGCTTCGGTGGTCAAGAAATATATATATCAATATGTTTGTTGAATATGAGGCCGAAAAATAAATAGATTATTGCTTTTTGTCAAATCGTTTACTATTTGAATCCATAGGAATTGGAGTGCCAAATTCTATATTTTCAAATAATATTTTTGCTAAAAAAGGCCCCAACATTACCCCTCTTGTTCCTAATCCATTGAGAATATGAACTCGGTTGCTGTCTTTGTGAGTACCAATAATTGGACGGCGGTCTCTAACCGTTGGCCGAACTCCAGCAAAATGTTCGATTATTTCATAGTCACACTCTAAAATTTCATCAATTCTATCAATTAGTTCCTGCCTTCCTGCTTCGGTAGGCTGGTTTGATTTGTCTTTCCAATCATAGGTAGCACCTACTTTGTATAAACCATTGCCTAAAGGCAAAATAAAAACACTAGTATTTATAATAACATTCAAAACCAATTTTGGTGCTTTTATGATAAATAATTCGCCTTTTGTTCCATCAAGTGGTAAATTATTAAAAAACGGATTAGAGTGTATGCCAAATCCTTCCGCAAAGATGATGTGCTTTGCCTTTCGATTGTTATATTCAATATATTCTTCATTTATAATTAAAGCGTTATAATCAAAGGTTTCTTTTTGAAATAAAGTATTCTTTATGAGATACGATCTATAGTTTGAAATCATTTTTGCAGTATCAACATAGCCCGTTTGAAGGACTTCTCCATATCCAAAAGGAGCATCAATGCCATCATATTTAGTATTGACTAAATCCAGTGATAAAAAAGGAGTCAGATTGGGTTTGTCTGAAGCGGCAAACCAATTGTTTTGTTCTTCGACAGAAAAGAATTTTCTTAAAATTGGAATTTTATAATCGATTTGGGTTCCTAATTTAGCTTCAATAGAGGAATAAAAAACATCGAGCAATTTGATTTGTTCTATCGCATTTGGGACTTCGCTGAATCGTTTCAGAATAACAGGATTGTATAGCCCCCCCGCAATTTTTGAAGAATTTTGAGAATCATTATCGATTACTAAAATTGACTTATTGTTTTGTAAAGCCATTTCGGCAAAACAAACTCCTGCAATTCCAGAGCCAACAATAAAATAATCTACCATTTATATTTTGAATACGATTAAAAGTGTATACTACAAAAATAAAAAACTCTTACTGGAATAGTAAGAGTTTCTTGAGTTATTATGAATAGAAATTAGTATGCCCACATATCGTGTTCAAAATTTCTAATTTTTTCTTTAATTCTTTCAGATTCTAAAAGCTCCATTTGCGCATTTTCAGGAATATAATCTGCTACAGTTCGATCACCATAAACATTTTCCTCTTGATAAACCACCGCATTGAAGTGTCTAGAATTTAGAAGTTGATCAAACGACATCGGCATGGCAGAATTCTTATCATTAAATGATTTTGCCTTATGAAGAATCTCTCTAGCAGCAGGATAATATATCCAGAACAATTCAATGTAGTCTTGTTCTTCTTTTCCAATAGTATAAACGTCTGGAGTGACTGGACAAATTCCTAGCAATCTGTATTTTAATTCACTTTGACGGCTGTCAAAATACCAATACCCTTTTATTTTATATTGAGATACATCAATTGCACCAAGATCAGTTTTAACAATATATTGTGGATCGATAGCAATACCTGCATTAAATTGTTCTCTACCTGCATCTGTAGTATCAATTTTTGATAAAGAAGTCTGAATATCTTTCATTGTTTTTTTGGTATTGAAATAACTATCAGTATATACTTCTGACAATTTACCTTCTTTGATTGAGGCAATCAAAACATCATATAATGATCTTCTGTCGCTTCCAATATTGGCAGTATCAATAGGATAGTATAACGGAAAGTTAATTCTTTCGTCCAAGTCAATGATTTCCCAAGTTGTTTTTGCATTCAAAACATCTCTGTCATTAACATAGCCATAAGACAATGGTTTATCATTATCCGCATTTAATTGAGCGGCTGATTTTTTTCCAATATCAGCTGGCGTTTTAGCGTTTAGCAAATTAGATTGAGCAAATGAAGAAAAACTTCCTGCTACAAATGCGATAACGATTAACAAATTTCTATTCTTCATCTTGATTGAATTATATGTTATTTAGGCAAAAATGTATGCTAACGTAACTAATTATTGTATTTCATAAATAACTATTGAAGTTCTTGGCAACATATAGTTACCTGCTCCAGATAGTTTAGTTTTAATTTCAGAAATCGTAACTTGATCTCCTCTTCCTGCTTTTGAAAGAACAGCTTGACATTGAGAATTTAATTTATTTCCTTGAACAACAACTGTGGCTTGTCCAGCAACTTTCAAATTAAAACCAACTACGTCCAAACCTACTTCAAAATCAAAATCAGGTAGTTTTGCTCCTATTGAAGATACTAGTAAACTTGATTTAGGTCCTTTCACAACACCCATTTCGCCTCTAATAGTTCCTGAAGGACCAGGAATTCCTTTAATTCTAAAAGTTTTCTTATCTACAACTGATTTTCCATCAGGTAATTTTGCAGTTACATTAATAGTTAATTCTGTTCCTTGACCAGGACGAATTTCATATTTTCCTGGTTTTACTTTAGTCATACCAGCAGCACTAGCAACAACATTATTATCAGAAACTCCTGCAAAAGATATAGACATTGGGTTCACAACACCTCTGTAAACAACATTCATTTTATCTGCAGAAATAGTTGCTGAATTAGGTTTAGGAACTACAACATAGTTTCCAATGATTGGCAAACTAACTGTTTTTCCACCTTCATCAAAATTAAAACTTCCTTTAATATCATGTTCTCCTACCGCACCAGCTCCAAATGAGAAATTTGCTTGACCTGCTTCCGCTTTTACAGATACTCCATTTACAATTACTGATTTAGCAATTAAATCTGGATCAAATTTTCCAAGTATAACTTTACCTTTAACGGCTTCACCTTGAAAAAATGCTGTTTTTTCTGGAACTACAATTGGAATATATTTTGTTAAAGAAGCCGCAGATATCAAACTTGTTTGAAACATACCTGCAATGATATCGCTTTCGGTAGTTTTAATATCAGCTTGCAATTGAGATAATTTTGTAATAGAAGCAATCAAAGGAAATCCTTTATAATTATAATCTATCCAAGACAAGGTTGCTCCTGCTTTTTTTGATTTAATTTCAGCTGTAGAAAATCTATTGAAAATTTTATTCATCTCATCTTCAGCAATAGAACTTCCGCCTATTTTTTTAACATCTAAAGGAAAGTTTTGCACTCTACTAATGAATTCTTTTCCTTCTTTTGACACTTTATCTCCATTAAAGAATAGGTTATCAAAAAAGTCTCCTTTATCCATTTTTTCAAAAACACCTTCTTCGTTCAAATCAAATTCTTTTGAAGAAGCAGATTTTAAATCTTCTATATATCCATAGAAATCTTTACAAAGCGCTCTTATTTTTTCAACTTTTACTTTTTTATTTCCATAAATACCTGATTGTTCAGAGGCCTTTTGAGCTAGTTGTTGAAAAGCATCATCATTACGAGCAGTAGTTAATTTGTTAGATTCTACTAATTTTTTATTTAATATTCCAAATGCTGATAAAACTTCTTTCGACATATTTAATGCCAACATTGCGATAAAAACCAGATACATCAGGTTAATCATCTTCTGTCTTGGGGTTAATTTTCCTCCTGCCATTTTTTCTAATTAGTTTGTTTTGTTGTTAAAAATATAGTTTGAAACTAATTATTATTTGTTACTCATTGCAGAAAGCATTCCACCATATACATTGTTCAATGAAGACAAGTTTGATGTTAATGATTGCATTTGGTCTTTTAATTTTAAATTATTTTCTACAACTTCCTCATTAATTTGAGCGTTTTTAGCAGAAGTTTCTAATTGAATTTTATATAATCCATTGATCGATTCCATTTGAGATGCAGCCAAAGTTAATTCTTCGCTATATTTTTTAGTAGAAGCTAATGATTCTGCAGTTGGAGCTAAGCTTTTAGAAGCAGCCTCGAAGTTCTTGATGCTATTTCCTAGACTTGCCATTAATTCGCCATCAATTTTTGCTTCTTTCAACATTGCATCAAGTTTTTGAGATAACAATCCTTGAGCGTCTTCTTTTTTTCCTTCTTTTGTTTTAGCAGTTCCACCTGCTAACTCAGGATATACTAATGACCAGTCTAGTTCATCATCAACTGGTTCAAAAGCAGATAAAGCAAAAATTCCAGCTTCAACTAAAAGCCCAATAGTTAGCATTAAGTTTCCAGTAATTGGCCCAATTTCGATGTGAGTAATTTTGAAAAGTGCTCCAATAATAACTACCGCCGCACCCATACCGTATGCGAAATTCATTGCTTTTTTGTTTAATAATGCCATAATAATAGATTTTAAAAGATTTAGTTTAGTTTAGTTTAGTTTAGTTTTAATAATTATTTTTTGAATTTTGCGTTCCCAGTTGTTTGGGTTCCCATATAATCTTGAACAGTTCTGAATCCTATGTAACTTCTTGCAGAGTCTGCATATTCAAAATTTCTTGTTCCAACTTGCAAGAAATAGGCTACATCTTTCCATGACCCACCTCGAACAACTTTTCTTTTATTTGTTAAATCCTGAACGTTTGGATTCATAGTAGATACGAAATCATAGGCAGAAGGATCATAAGAAGAATCTGTCCATTCAGCAACGTTTCCTGACATATTATATAAGTTGTAAGCATTTGGTTGAAATGATTTTGCTTCTACTGTGTATAATGCTTCGTCAGCTGCATAATCTCCTCTATTTGGTTTAAAGTTTGCTAAGAAACAACCTCTATCGCTTTTAGTATATGGGCCACCCCAAGGATACATACCTGATTGCAATCCTCCTCTAGCAGCATATTCCCATTCTGCTTCTGTTGGCAATCTAAATGAATTCACTTGATCTCTTCCTTTCATTTTTTTAATTGCTGCATTTTTGTATAGGGTTCTCCAAGCACAAAATGCTTTTGACTGTTGCCAGTTTACCCCCACAACTGGATAATCATTATAGGCTTTGTGCCAGAAATAATCATTATGCATCGGTTCGTTATAGGAATAGTTCCAGTCTTTTATCCAAGTAGTAGTGTCTGGATAAATTTTTACTTGTTCTGTTTTAATAAAATCTTTACGTTTTCCGCTTTTAGATCTTGCAGCTGCCTGAATGTCCATCCAAGAATATCTAAATTTCAATTTTTTTACATCAATCGTTTTTAGTCCATTGTATGATTCTTCTGCAGGAATATACATAGTATCCATTACTTCAGTATAATACTCGTCTGGATATTTACTTTTGTCTGTAATTAATTTTACTTTACGGTTTACTTTTCTACCTGCATACGGATCATCAGCGGTACCAATACTGTAATAATTTTCATACATGTATTTATCATAGGCATTCATTTTGGCAGGATCTGTATCGTTAAATGCATAATCACCAATACTACCTACTTTTTTTCCAGAGGCAGCTCCTGAACCAGCTTTTAGTCCCGCATCTTCGGCAGCAATAGCTAACCGAACACGGAAAATAGAGTCTCTAACCCAGTAAACAAATTGTCTGTATTCGCTATTTGTGATTTCTGTTTCGTCCATATAAAACGAACGAACAGTAACTGTTTTTGTTGGCGCGTCTTGAACATTAGCTAAATCATCATCTGATTTTCCCATAATGAAAGACCCTCCGGGCACTAACGTCATACCATAAGGCTTCTCTGGGTGCCATTTTTTACCTGGAACTCCTACTAATTCACCTTTGTCGCCTGAACGACCGCAACTAATTAAAACAGTCAAAAAAGCTGTAAATGCAATGAACTTCTTCATATATATTTGGGTTATAATGTATTCTTTGTTTGAGGGCGTAAACCTATTTATTATTTTTCAAAAATCCAATTATTTTTACAAAAAATAAAAAAATAAATTGGTAATAATTCAAAAACAAACAATTAGGAATGCACTATTTAATTTAAATTATACTTTTTCGTTG
>CAIJXW010000117.1 GCA_903824755.1 uncultured Bacteroidota bacterium
ATTGTCAATGAAAATCGCAATGTGTTTTCTAACGGATTCTGTACTTTAGATGATGAAAACAAATAGGAAACATCTACTTTTATTGATGTATAATTGAATCCTGCTCCAAGTGAGAAAAATTGTCTAGCTCCCTTCAAAGGGCTTTCATGAAAATAACCCAATCGCATAGCAAATGAATCTTGATAGGAATATTCGGCCGCAAGAGAATAAGTAAACTCTTTTAGTTCTTCACTAAAACCATCTGGTGCATCATTGAAAGATTTGAATATTCCAGAAACCCAACCGATTTTATTATAATTTGTATTATTTTCCGATCTTTCGTCCGAGGTAATTATACCATCACCATCTAGGTCTGGATTTTGAGGCGTTGGTACTAATAGTTTATTTAGTTCGACACTTGCAGTTACCTTATTATACTCATCAAAAATAAAATCAAACGCACCTCCCAATTTCATTTGTGCTGGAAGAAAATTAGCATTATTTTCGGAAGAAACTGTGGAGTCATAACTAATTTTTGGTCCTAAATTCTGAAAATTAAAACCCAATCTATAACGCCCATCAAAATCGGCAAACGCTTTTTCGTCCGATTGATAGAAACCTGCTACATCAAACGCAAAAGAGGTCGCAGCTCGAGTGTCATTGTTGGCATCTTGAATTCTTAGGCTTGAACTAATAAACCGACCAGCAACTGCCATAGAGAATTTGTCACTCAATTTTAAGGAATAAGATAAATCGGCCGAAAACTCATTTGGTTTAACAATATTGGCAATATCATCAATATTTTGTCGCAATTCAATTTCGCCCAAACTAAAATAACGAAGACTTCCTGCAAAGGCACTTCTTTGATTTATTCTGTTAAAATAATTCAGTTGTCCAAGTGAAATATCATTTACTAAAGCCGTTAAATAGGGTGTATAACTAACCGAAACTCCCTGTTTGTCTAGTGAAAAGGCATATTTGGCAGGATTCCATTGTTGCGAAAAGGCATCTGCGGTGGTGGCAACTCCTTGATCTGCAAGACCTGCTGCTCTTGCATCTGCGGCTACTAATAAAAAGGGAACACCGGTTGTGATTACTCTATCTTGTGCCGTTGTTATTTGTGAAACCAAAAAACAGACTAGGAGTAAGGATAATTTTTTCATTCTTTTTTTTCGAAATTGATTAGACAAATATAGTATTTTATTAAAGGATAACAAGTTTTTCAAATTTTTCAGATTTTTTGTTGGTTAAAGTGGACTTCACGGTTAGCTTATAGATATAAACGCCTTTGCCGATTTTATCCCCAAAATCGTCTCTTCCGTCCCAAGAAATTTCTCTAGAAAGAAACCCATCGGTGGTAATGATTTGGTTTTTTGTCCAAACAATTTTCCCTGTAATTGTCATCACCTGAACCTGAACGTCTAAAGGTTCAAATGGGTGATTGTGCGTAAACCAAAACTGGGTATAATTAACGAACGGATTCGGATAATTCAATACGTTTGTAAGCGTTACCGACTCATCTCCAACTACAATAAATTGAATTTCGGAAGTAATTTGGTTATTATAAACGTCCCATGCTTTGAAGGTAATTGTATGCAATCCTAAGCTTAAATTTTGGAATTGAAATTGCAATTTCCCTTTTTTATAATTGTCCAAATCCGTTTCATAATAGTCATTAAGTGAATACGGATTGCTTTCGTTTCCATCTAAAATAGCAACAATATCATGCCCAATTCCGCTAGCAGTATTTATTCCATTTTCGTCTTCCAAATAGGCCAAAAATAATGGCGATTCATTTGTGTTTCCTCCCGAAATAAAAGTCTGGTCGTTCATATATAATTTGACTGCTGGGGGAGTGGTGTCGGCAAGTGCATTTGGATTGACACCACCAATTTTTATGCTATTATCAAATCCAGTATTATCAAATAAGGATTCATTTTTTTTGGAATAAAAACTAATTCTTCCATTTCCAACAGGGATCTTAATGTCTCTTGGCACTACAAAACCAAATTCAAATTGCCCATTTGTGACCGATGCATTTCCCCGAAAAATGGTTTCTCCCAAAGTATTAAAGCTAATCGATGGGCTATTATAGTCATTGTTTAAAGTAGCTTTAACCACGTTTTTATCAAAAATAGTTACCGCCAAAGCCCCATTATAATTATTTATTGGATTGTTATTTTCATCTGTAACTTCGCCTGCTATTTTCACATAAGACAACGATTTTAAGTCTTCTATTGGTCCGGAAATTGGAGCGTCATTTACTTTTGTAAGTCTAATTTTTGGTTTTGGTATCGCTAACATTATCGCAGGATCGCCAATATAAAAAACAACATTTACAGAAGCATTCGGATTGTTGTTTTTTGCTAATCGAAGTGATTCAGCCATCGTAGGATAATTGTTAGATCCATAAGAAAATAAATATTCAGAAAATTTGTCATTAAAGTTTTCTGCCGAATATTGTCCAATTGAACGCGTGGTCGTTATCATTGAAATTGCACCTCCTTTTGGATTCCAAAACGTATATTCTCCAGCAGTAGGGTGGTAGGGATTGTCAAATCTAGAAAAATCACAAGTAATTGTAATAAATAAGGGATACCTGTATTGATTGCTCAAATTTTGACCGTCTGATTTCTCCCAAATTCGTTCTCCCGAAAGGCCGTCTTCACCACCATGACCAAGATAATTAAAGACAAGCGAACCTTTTTCAAAAGCACTAAAAAGTTCTTCTCTAGCTTTTGGATAACGATATCCTCCAGAATATGCTTCTTGGACGTAAGCGTCTAAAAGTATTTTTTTGACATTTATAAATGATTTTTGAGCATAAAGAACATCAGCCAATTGATTTTGTCTGTTTTGCAAAGAAACATCAGAAACTTTGTCAGAATCATCAGAAATAAAAACATAATTGTTTCGCCAGTTTCCGTAGGATTTTGGGTCATGATATTCAATCACTTTATTCACCATTTCGTCCGCTTGTTCTGTTGTGCTTACAACCATTCTGCCAACAGCAATATCGATTCCACCAAAATAATAAATGATATTACCCTCATTAGCATTCATCAATCCAAAAAAATCATCCGAAGCAAAGGAAGATTCCCCATTTGTCAAGCTATTTAAGGCGTGATAAATAGGTACAATATTTGTATTATTAGGAATACGGTCTTTAAAATCGAAGGAAGCATCACCAAAAAGATTTACATATTTTACTCTTTTATCCAATGAAGAGGCATTTTCATAAACATATTTTATAAAATTTCTAATAGCAGCCAAATCCTGTTTTCCCGAAGAAAATTCTTGATAAATAGATTCTAAAGTAACTACTCTAACTTCCATTTGTGAGTTATTTCGATGAAAATCGGCTAATTTTTCGGCTTGAATTTTTAGAAATTCTGGTGAAATAATTAAATATTCAATGTCCTTAAATTGATTTGAAGTAGATTTGAAAACTGTCCCCATCAAGTTTTGATTCACTACTTTGGATTGAGATTCTTTTATTGGTAAATAAAAATCAGATTCATCAACGGCAATATATTTTCGAATTGTGCCTAAATTTGATTTAAAAGAAAATGTACTTTGGGCGTTGTTTTCTATTTTTCCTACATTATATATATCAGTAATATCCCAAATGGCCTTTATTGTTGAAGCATTTGCAAATTGATATTCTCCAACTCCCGAATTAGCGGCAGCGTTTAAATATTGAAATCTAAATTGTTTTCCATAACCAATTAGGTTGCGTTTGGACTTCAAAACGATATAATCCAAATAGCCATTTGATGTTGGAACACCGCTATTATTATAGGTAAGCTTGATAGTTGCGGAAGTTGCGGCAGGAAAAGTAGTGTTTTGAGGCAAAGCACTCGTTACTATTTCGGTTCCCGAATTTGGACTCAGCGCATAAAAAGATAAAGTGCCTAGGATTAGATTATTTGCCTCTACCGAAAATGAAGTTGGTGCAAACGAAGCTGCTCCTGCCGTTACTTGAAGCTGAATGGGACTGCTAGCAACAATGTTTGGAAGGTCAAATTTGAATTCTTGACTATTGTCAATGCTAAATTGTTCGCCAAACCATCTTCTTCCTGTTCGTGCCACATTGACTTTATCTATTTCATGAAATTGATAGTCATCAAATACCGAAATTGGAAGCGTACTAGAAGAAGTTGGCTGCTGAAAATCGGCAATTCTTTTTCCTTCATTTGCTTGTGAAGTGACATAATAGTATGATTTGTCAGAATATAAATTAATATGTGTCTGACTTTCTTCGTTCCAGTTGTCAACACCCTCTGCATAAAACAAAATATAATCGTCATTATTGAACACGCCATCGCTTTCACCAATAAATTGAATTGCATTTTCGGCCAAATCAGGAGGATAAAAATCACTATTTGAAAGCGGTAACATTCTTCCGCCATTTCCGAAAATTTTTATTTTTCGAGGATCAACATTAGTGTTAAAGCCTAATTGTTCCAGAAAACCTTTGGAAATTTTATACACTCCAGATTTTTCTATATAAAATCGATACCAATCCCCATTTGCTAAAACAGAATTTGTTAAGGCATTAGCAGTTTTTGACTGAAATTCTCCCGAAGATTTATTGTTAAATGTATATGAGAAAGAAATTAGTTTTTTAAAAACGCCATTTTCTTTAATTATTGGCGAAAGCGAAATAAACGCAAAGTAATTTTCTCTTGCAATTGTATTTCTTAAGGTGATATTATGTTTTTGTGCAATCAAATCGCGATTTAAATCGCCTAGTTGATCAACGGAAATAGATTCATATATTAAATTAGAAATTTGAATCGATTTTTCGTCAACCGCAATTGATTGTGGAAGATTAATAAGTAGCGAAATGGTTTTGTTGAAAGCGTCTAAATAGAAAAAATCGGATTGAAATTTTGGTACACTTATTTTATAAGTGCCAAAAGAAACTTCGGCTTTGTCAGTCCAAACTAATTTAATTTCCCCTTTTTGCTGAGCAAAACTTGAGGAAATTATAAAAAAAGTAAATATGGCTAGGATCTTTTTCATGTAACTTATGTAACGTAAATTTTTATAAAATAGTATTGGAGGGTAAAAATATAGCTTTAAATACAAATTAGAATAATATTTAATATATTTTTGCGTTTTAAATAGTGCTGAAAAGCCAATGTTGAAATTATTTTATATTTATTAAAAAAAAACGTTGCAATTTAAGAGTAAATTATTACATTGCGGCACTAAATTTATTACCTGTTAGAAGATATGAAAGTAAACAAAATCATGACTGTAAAATTATTACTGACTTTAGTAATAGTCTTCGGAGCTTCAAGTTGTAGCAAAAAGTCTAGTTCAAAATCCGGATCCACAGCAACGGGTTGGAAAATAAACGATAAAAAAGGAGGATTCCAATTCAATAGTAAATTCAAAAAGCAAGAAACTTCTCCAGGAATGGTTTTTGTTGAAGGAGGAACTTTTACGATGGGAAAAGTTCAAGATGATGTGATGCATGATTGGAACAATACTCCAAATCAACAACATGTTCAGTCCTTTTTTATGGACGAAACAGAAGTTACAAACAAAATGTATATGGAATATTTGGATTGGGTAAAAAATGTATTTTCCCCAGACGAAGAAAACTATAAGAACATATACCAAGGAGCTTGTCCAGACACGTTAGTTTGGAGAAACCGACTTGGATACACAGAAACAATGACAAATAATTATCTAAGACACCCTGCCTATGCTGATTATCCAGTAGTTGGTGTGAATTGGATTCAAGCTGTCGAATTTAGCAAATGGAGAACACAACGAGTAAACGAAAGTATTTTAGAAAAAGCAGGTTATCTAAAAAAAGATGCTAAAATTACTGATGTAAAAGCCGAGAGTTCTTTTGATACAGAAACCTATTTGAATGCACCTAGTAAAACCTTTGGTGGAGATGAGAAAATAGTTTTAAGAGGTAAAAAAGGATCGCTTTCAAAACCTCAAAGCGGAAAAGATGCAAAACAACCTAAAAATGTTTATGCGCAACGTTCCTCAGGATTATTGCCTCCTGAATATAGACTTCCTTCAGAAGCAGAATGGGAATATGCTGCTGCGGCAGATGTTGGACAAAGAGAATATAACATTTATAAAGGACAAAAGAAATATCCATGGTCAGGAAGTTATACTCGTTCTTCAAAACGTCAAGTTAAAGGAGATCAATTGGCCAACTTCAAACAAGGAAAAGGAGATTACGGTGGAATTGCAGGTTGGTCTGATGACGGAGCCGATATTACACAAATTGTAAAATATTATCCTCCAAATGATTTTGGATTATATGATATGGCTGGAAACGTAGCCGAATGGGTTGCCGATGTTTACAGACCGATTGTTGATGATGAGGTTAGTGATTTCAACTACTTTAGAGGAAATCAATACATGAAAAATAAATTGGGTGATGACGGAAAAGTTGAGATAGTTACTTCTGATAACATTAAATATGATACTTTACCAAACGGACGAATTATCGCTAGAAATGTTCCAGGTCAAATTGTTCAAATTCCAGTTGATGAAAAAGAAACTTATTTGAGACAAAATTTCTCAACCTCTGACAATAGAAATTATCGCGATGGTGATAAACAATCGTCAAGAAATTTTGATTTTGGAAGCACAGACGAAGGGACAAAAATCAAAGATGATAAAAGAATGTATGATTCTCCAAAACATAATGTAACAACAGATAGTTTAGGGAATATGATTAGAAAATATGATAAATCTAACAAGAGAACTACACTTGTCAATGATGATGTTAGAGTTTATAAAGGGGGTTCCTGGAAAGATAGAGCATATTGGTTAGACCCAGCTCAAAGAAGGTATTTCCCTCAAGATATGGCTACTGACTATATCGGATTTAGATGTGCCATGTCAAAAGTTGGCCCTAAAACCGATAAAAAGAAAAAGCCTAGAAATTAATTCTTGATTAAAAATATAAAAAAAGCCCTTTAATTAGGGCTTTTTTGTCTTTCTATTTGTTTTTCTAAAACACCTAAATCCTTTTTTAATTTTATAAATTTTTAATAAACGATAACGAATATTTAATATCGCTGATAGTGTTTTTTTAAGTTTTCAGTTTAAAAAAGGGCAGTCTATAAAAAAAAATCATTTTCCTTAAATCAATTATCACTTATTTCTTGATATTTTTATCAAAAAGGTTTGTCATTTATTTGATATTTAAGTCCTTTATATTTTTTTGTTTTAGTTTGATAATTATTATTACATTTGAAATTCCTAAAACAAGAACTATACAATAATTACAAATTTGCAGAACATGAAAAAAATTACTCTTCTAATATTAATGATATTTACTTCGTTTTCAGGCTATTCTCAATGGGTTGAAGGCTTCGAATCAGGAATTCCTTCTACTTGGACAGTTTCTAACAATGGCTTTGGCCTTGTTCAAAATTGGCA
>CAIJXW010000118.1 GCA_903824755.1 uncultured Bacteroidota bacterium
ATACAATATTTATTTTAAATCAATAATAATTTAATCATTTACCTAATTATTTTGTTCATGAATTAAAAGTGAATTTTATTAATATTTAGAACAAAAAATAATAATCATTTGATAAATAACCGTCTAATTTGATTCCAACATGAAAATCTGTTTTTTTATTTTTTAAATATTATATGGAAAATGTAACTTATAGCATTAAATAACTTTTCAAATCCTCATAATTTGAAATTTTAATTTTAATTTTTTCTTTATTTAAAACACCTTCTATTTGCTTCGGTATTGCTAATTTTTGATTTATTAATGGTTCGACAGTATCCAAAAACTTTATCGGGTGAGCAGTCTCTAGAAAAACACCAATTGAATTTTCATGATTTTGCATTTCTTGCTTTAACCCAAGATATCCAATAGCCCCATGCGGTTCAGCTATATAATCCAAATTGTGAAAGAGATACTGAATTGCATTTTTTGTAGTTTGATCATCAAAAGAATAGGACGAAAAATCGTTCTTAAATTCATTCAAATCATCATTATATAATGCCTGAATCCTTACAAAGTTACTAGGATTCCCAACGTCCATAGCGTTCGAAACAGTTGCAAGTGATGGTTTCGGAGAATAAATTCCCGTCTCTAAAAATCGTGGTACCGTGTCGTTTGCATTAGTAGAAGCAACAAAATGTGAAATGGGTAATCCTAATTTTTTTGCCATTATTCCAGCGCAAATATTTCCAAAATTGCCACTTGGACAAGAAAATACCAAGGATTTATTTCTTGATTTTAATTGTTTAAAAGCAAAGAAAAAATAGAACATTTGAGGCAACCATCGAGCAATATTTATCGAATTTGCAGAAGTTAGATTTTTTGAAGCAAGACTTTCGTCTAAAAATGCTTTTTTGACCATATCTTGGCAATCGTCAAAAACGCCATCAACCTCCAGAGCAAATATGTTTTCACCAAGTGTAGTGAGCTGTCTTTCCTGAATATCGCTAACTTTTCCAGATGGATACAAAATGACCACTTTGATGTTTTTTACTCCCAAAAAACCGCTCGCAACCGCTCCACCAGTATCTCCAGAAGTAGCAACAAGGACAATAGTATTGTTGTTTTGTTTTTCTTTATTAAAATAAGCCAAACAACGGGACATAAATCGGGCTCCAACATCTTTGAAAGCCATAGTTGGGCCATGAAATAATTCTAACGAATAGAGATCACTTTCAATTGCAACACATGGAAAATCAAAGCATAACGTTTCGGAAATAATTTGCTCTAATTCAATTTTTGGTATATCATTGCCTACAAATTGTTTGATGACTTGAAACGCAATTTCTTCATTTGAATACTCCGTTATTGAATCGAAAAATTCTTGTGGTAGCGGTACTATTTTTTCAGGAAAATACAAACCACGATCAGGGGCTAATCCTTTAATAACAGCTTCTTTGAAAGAAACAATATGGTTTTTATTATTTAAACTATAATAATTCATAATTGGTTTTATAATTTAATTAAAGTATTTTAATACCTTCTGAATTTATCGTTGAAACATGAATTTCATAAGGAATATTTGTTTTTCTAAATATAGAATTCATAGCCGTTTTCACTTTGTTAGCTGTTTCAATACCTTTGCTTAAAGCAAAAATTGAAGGCCCTGAACCTGATATTCCAACGCCTAAAGCCCCTGAATTCATTGATTCAGTTTTAATTTCATCAAAATAAGGAATGAATTTTGCCCGAAGTGGTTCAACAATTTCATCGTGCAACGAACGACCGATCAAATCGTAGTCGTTGGAATATAATCCAGCTATCAATCCGCCAACATTTCCCCATTGTTTAATAGCACTTTCTAATGCTATCATTGGTGTCAAAACCGCTCTCATTTCGGAGGTTTTGAGTTCTATTTGAGGGTGAATTACCGTTGCAAATAATTCGCTAGGACTTTCAATTCTAATTACATCTAGCGGAGAATAACTGCGAACAAGTGTAAAACCTCCCAAAAGGGCAGGGGTAACATTATCCGCATGTTCGCTGCCACTAGCAATCACTTCTCCCATCATCGCAAAGCGAATTAATTCTTTTCTTGAAAATGGCTTCCCTAACAATTCATTTATTCCAAATACAGCACCTGCAGCACTTGCCGCAGAACTTCCGATGCCACTTCCTGCTTTTATGTTTTTATAAATAATTATTTCAAAACCAAAATCGGTCGAAATTTCATTGAGCATTGCCAAAGCAGCAACACCTGCAACATTTTCTTCAGTTTTTAGTGGGAGAGTGGCTCCATAAATTTTTGTAATTCGCACGCCTTTGTCAGTAACTTTTCGAATAATCATTTCATCTCCAACGGTTTCCAAACATAATCCCAAAACGTCAAATCCACAAGATAGATTTGCAATTGTGGCGGGGCAAAATAGTTTTATTTCATTCATATTGAAATAGTTTTGGCATAATTATACATTTCCTATCCGAATTACATCAGCAAAAATACCCGAAGCCGTAACTGCAGCTCCAGCTCCAGCTCCCTTTATTAGCAATGGTTGATCAATATATCGGTCGGTATAAAATTGAACAATATTATCTTTTCCTTCCAAATTATAAAAAGGACTTTCAGGCGGGATAAACTGCAAGCCAACACTTGCTTTCCCGTTTTCAAACGAAGCTACAAATTTTAATCGGCAATTTTTGTTTTTGGCTTCTGCCAAAAGGGAATTAAAATGATTTTCGTGTTTTATTAATGATGCAAAAAAAGCATCGTTATTTTGTGTTTTCATACATTCTTCTGGAAGAAATGAATTATTGACAATTGACTCCATTTCCATTTTGTATCCACTTTCTCGAATCAGAATTAGTATTTTTCTGGCAACATCAACACCGCTTAAATCAATTTTTGGGTCAGGTTCTGTAAATCCTTCTACACCTGCTTGTTTGACCACATCATGAAAGCTGTAATTGTCACTAAAATTATTAAAAATAAAATTCAAACTTCCTGATAGAACGGCATGAATTTTATGTACTTTATCCCCCGAGGCAATCAAGTTTTTTAGAGTGTCAATAATGGGTAAACCGGCACCAACATTTGTTTCAAACAAAAAAGGAGCATTGAATTTTCTTGATAGTTGTTTCAAATTATTATAATTGTCATAACTCGAAGAACACGCAATTTTGTTGCAAGTTACTACGGCAATATTTTTCATTAAATACTGTTCGTAGGTTTTTGAGACGCTTTCATTTGCCGTTATATCAACAAAAATACTATTACGCAAATTGAGTTGTAGTACCCTTTCTATAAAAGTTTCTTTACTTGTTTTTTCGCCATTTTCGAGTGTAGTTTTCCATTCTTTCAGAGAAATTCCTTCTTCGTCAAAAGTCATCTTTCTCGAATTTGATAATCCAATTACACGAATGTTAAGCTTCAGATTTTCTTTTAGATATTTCTTTTGCTGCTGAATTTGGTCAATAAATTTTTCGCCAACATTTCCCACTCCCATAACAAATAAATTTAGCTGTTTTGTGTTTTCTTCAAAAAACCGCTCATGTAAAGTGTTGAGTGCTTTTTTGACATCTTGCTCATTGATAACTACCGATATATTTCGTTCGGAAGCCCCTTGTGCAATTGCCCGAATATTCACATTGTTTTTACCCAAAGTGCTAAACATTTTTCCGCTCAAACCTTGATGATTTTTCATGTTTTCGCCTACCAAAGCAACGATACAGAGATTAAGTTCTACCAAAGTTGGGTCTATTTTGTTTTGTATAATTTCGAGTTCAAAAGCAGTGTCAATTGCAATTTTTGCTTTTGTGGCTTCAGTACTTACTATTCCAACGCAAATTGAATGCTCGGAAGATGCCTGTGTAATAAAAATAACATTTATGTTTTCATTTGAAAGCACTTCAAACAATCGTTTTGATGATCCCGAAACACCTATCATTCCTGACCCTTCAAGTGTCAATAACGCAATATTATCAATGTGAGAAATCCCTTTTATTGGATTCTGATTCAAATTTTTGGTAGTATCCGCAGTTATATAGGTGCCATTTGCTGTTGGCTCAAAAGTATTTTTTATAAGAATTGGAATGTTTCGTTTCAAAACGGGCTGAATAGTAGGAGGGTATAAAACGGTTGCACCAAAATGGGATAATTCCATTGCTTCATGATATGAAATTGTTTCGATGGGTTGAGCTTGTTTAACAAACTTCGGATTTGCGGTAAACATTCCGTTCACATCGGTCCAAATTTCAAGTTGATGCGTTGGTAAAGCCCCAGCAATTATGGCGGCTGTATAATCCGAGCCACCACGCCCTAATGTTGTGTTGTTTCCATCAAGTGAAGACGCTATAAAGCCAGGGACAACGGTCACTTGAGCCGAATTTCTATTGAAATAATTAGCAATTAATTGGTTTGAAACTTCAAAATTAACTACTGCTTTTCCAAATTGATTATTTGTCTTTATAATTTCGCGGCTATCTTTATAGACCGAATTATTAATCTTTTGTTTTAGTGCATTTGCAATAATTTGTGCCGATAATAATTCGCCAAAACTCAAAATAGTATCTGAGGTTCGGTTTGATAATTCGCTCAAAAGAAAACAACCATCTAATAAGGTTTTTAATCTACTAAGTTCGTTATTTATTACTTCTAAAAGTTCTTTTTTCTCTTTAGAATCTGTTAATTCAGCTATAACTTCGTGGTGTTTTTTTTCAATTTCAGAAAAAATGTTTTTATAATTAGCATCTTTTGAAGCCGCTTTTGAAGCTGCCAAAACTAATAAGTCTGTTATATTACCGAATGCCGAAACAACGATCACCAGTTGATTATCGACTGAAGCAGTTTTAATAATTTCAAGGACTAAATTTATATTATTTGCGTTAGCAACAGAAGTGCCGCCAAATTTTAAAATTTTCATTATCGTATTTTTTTAAGTATTTTTTGATTGCAATAGTATGCATGACAATTTTATTTTTCTTTCGAAAAAACCAAAAAAGGATTATATGATAAATTTATACCCCGAATGGGGTTGTAGTTGTTGTAGATGTATAAACAAAAGAAACTGCTCCAAAATTTGGAGTTATTGTCATATTCAAAGTAAACAAGGTATAGTTTGACACAATTCAATTATTTATTTTTCAAATGTAGTGTTTTACATTTAATTAAAGAATATAGGCAAATACTTTTACGAATTGTTTATAATTTAACTTTTATTGCATAATATTTTTAGAGTTTACCCGATAATTTGGCTCTAAAAATAAATAATTTGTAATTAGAACTAAGAATATTATCAACAAACCTTGTTTTTTAAATATGATTTATTGAATTTTGACTTTTATAAAAACCAAAAAATGGACAATTTTCATTATATCAGTAATAATGTTCTTTCGTTAGAAACAATCAACGAAATTATTTCTCAAAATAAGCAGATTGCACTTTCTGAAGAGGCAGAATCTAATATTCAAAAATGCCGCGAATATCTTGATGCAAAAATGGCTTCGAACACAGAACCAATTTATGGAATCAATACTGGTTTTGGGTCGCTTTGTAATGTTAAAATATCCAATGAAAATCTTTCTCAACTTCAAGAAAACCTTGTAAAATCTCACGCTTGCGGAACAGGTGAGGAAGTGCCATCAGAAATAGTAAAGATGATGTTACTCCTAAAAATTCAATCATTGAGTTATGGTCATTCGGGGGTTCAACTTGCAACAGTTTCTCGACTGATCGCATTTTTTAATAATGATATTTTACCAATTATATATACACAAGGTTCGCTAGGTGCATCTGGAGATTTGGCTCCATTGGCTCATTTATCATTGCCTTTGATAGGGGAAGGCGAAGTATTTTTTGGTGGAAAAAAAGTACATGCTTCTGTTGTTCTGAAACATTTTGATTGGCAACCAATCACCCTTCAATCAAAAGAGGGATTAGCGTTGCTAAATGGAACACAATTTATGAGTGCTTATGGGGTTTTTGTTTTATTAAAAGCAATAAAATATTCTTATTTAGCGGATTTGATTAGCACTATTTCATTAGAAGGATTTGATGGTCGCCAAGAACCATTTAATGAATTAATACATTTTATTAGACCTCACAAAGGGCAAATTTTGACAGCAAATAGAGTAAATGAATTTCTGGAAGGAAGCCAGATAATCGCTCAGCCAAAAGCACACGTTCAAGATCCTTATTCGTTCCGTTGTATTCCGCAGGTTCATGGAGCTTCAAAAGATGCAATTGATTATGTGAAGAAAGTATTTAAAACCGAGATAAATTCAGTTACCGATAACCCTAATGTTTTCATCGAAAGTGATCAGATTATTTCTGGCGGTAATTTTCATGGGCAACCATTAGCAATTTCGTTAGATTTTCTTGCCATTGCATTAGCCGAATTAGGAAGTATTTCCGAGAGAAGAACGTATCAACTAATTTCAGGTTTGAGAGGTTTACCCGCTTTTTTGGTCGAGAATCCAGGGTTAAATTCAGGGTTTATGATTCCGCAATATACTGCAGCAAGTATTGCTAGTCAGAACAAACAATTATCAACTCCAGCCAGTATTGATAGTATTGTTTCATCAAATGGACAAGAGGATCACGTGAGTATGGGAGCAAATGCGGCTACCAAAGTGCTTCGAATAATGGAAAATCTGGAACGAATTTTAGCGATCGAATTAATGAATGCTTCACAAGCAATTTCTTTCCGAAGTCCATTAAAATCAAGCGAATTTATTGAAATGTTTCTAAAGTCCTACCGTCAAGAAGTACCGCTAGTAAAAGAAGATAGAATTTTGCATTATGACATACAAAATACAGTTGCGTTCTTGAATAGTTTTATGATAGATCAAGATTTGTTTGGATAAAATTCAGAAATTGAAAAATTAAATTATCTATGTTTAAAGTTTTTTTCAATTGCCAAAATCATTTCGCCCGCAATATCTTTATTTGTAGCTCCTTCAATGCCTTCAAGTCCAGGAGATGAATTTACTTCTAATAAAAGTGGTCCTTTTGAGGAACGGATAATATCAACCCCTGCCACTTTCAAATCCATAGCTTTTGTGGCTCGAATAGCAATTCTTTTTTCCTCTGGAGTTACTTTTATAACAGAGGCAGTTCCGCCAAGATGAATATTTGCTCGAAACTCCCCAGGTAATGCTTCTCGCTGAATAGCGGCAACCACTTTTCCGTCAATCACAAAACACCGAATATCTTTACCATTTGCTTCTTTAATAAACTCTTGAACTAAAATATTGGCATTTAGGCTTTTGAAGGCATTAATTACGCTTTCGGCAGCTTTTTTTGTTTCGGCCAAAACGACTCCTTTTCCTTGGGTTCCTTCGAGTAATTTTACAATCAATGGAGGTCCGCCCACCATTTTTATTAAATCATTTGTATCCAAAGGAGAATTTGCAAAACCAGTTGTCGGAATATCAACACCATGATTCAGAAGTAGTTGAAGCGAAAATAATTTATCTCTAGATTGCGTTATTGCCGAGGCAGAATTTAGACAATAGACCTTAAGTGCCTCAAATTGACGGGTTAATGCACAACCATAAAAAGTAATACTTGGCCTAATTCTTGGGATAATAGCGTCAAAATCATCAAGTACTCTGCCACCACGATAATGAATTTCGGGATTGGTAGCATCGAGTTTCATATAGCATTCTTTGATGTTCAAAAAGTGCATTTCATGACCTCGCATTTCGCCCGCTTCTATAATTCTTTTGTTGCTATAAAGTTCAGGATTACTGGCTAACAATCCTATTCGCAATCCCGTTTTTGCTTTGCTAGAAGGCAAATATAATTCGTTTAAATTTTCGGCAGTTGGTTGTCCTAGAAGATATTGTTGTTCAGGATCAACAAGCACTCTACCGCTCATGGCTTCCCGACCTAATAACATTCGGAAACCCATTGAATCTCGATTCGTTAATGTCATTTCGATAGACCAATCTGTATTTCCTATTTGGAGATTTGTTCTAATCACATAGCGTTGTTCTCTAAAACCGCTTGAGCTTTTTACGATTCTTTTATCTACAAGATGGGCTTCACAATGAATAACTGTTTTTACGTTATTTTGAATTGGATTAATGTCAAATTTCACCCAATTCTCACCATCTTTCACAAAAGGAGCAATATTAATGGCGTGCAATGCTGATGTTTTGGCACCAGAATCTACCCTTGCCTTAATAATTGGAATCCCTAATTCGGGGAAAGAACACCATTCTTCACTTCCTAAAATAACTTTGTTTTGTAGCATAAATATGTTTCTAAATATTCAATTCTAATAGGTACCAAATGTAAATATTTGTTTTAATATACGCACAGAAATTCAACAGATATTAAAATAATTAATCAACAGGGATTAAATTATAAAACGTACTGTAATTACTTCAAATAGATAGAAGGTTGAATAAAAAAAACCATTAATTGATATTAAAGCGAATTATCGAAAAGTTTCCCTAAATAGATATGTGAAATTTGCATAAAAATCAAGCTAAACAAATGTTTTTTCATATTATTGATACAAATAATGTCTGATTTCTCCCTAATTCATTAGCGATGATACTTTTTTTAAAATTTAACAGTATTTAAATTTTTTGCTGACTATTTACAGTTAGATTTACTGAAGTAATAATCAATTAATTTAGAGTATATGCCAACACCATATCCAATATCCCACATTCTTTATTATTAAAAAAAACATTTCGAGGCATTTTGCTTTTGAATTATGTTTTGTTTTTGGATTTTATGCTGAAAAAGGAAAATCCGAATTGCAACAAACACCTTTTTTATTAATACATAATTAATTAAATGCCCACTATATGAAACTACTAAAAAGAATGCTCCTGCAGGACAAAAGTCCACCAAAAAAGTTATTGGAACCGAATTATTTATTTATTAAAAAAATAAAAAATCATGTACAAAATAAAAATCATAGCGTTTCTGCTATTAGCCTCCGCATTGGCTGCAAATGCACAAATAACCAAAGGAAATTGGATGGTAGGGGGTGATGGCAATTATACGAATTCAAAAATCATAAATACTAAAAATGAAATTATAAGTAGTGGAAATTCCATAAGATTATTCCCAAACATTGGTTACTTTATAGTCGACAAACTTGTTCTAGGTGTTAACGTAAATTTTAATTACGGTA
>CAIJXW010000119.1 GCA_903824755.1 uncultured Bacteroidota bacterium
GGCACAATCACTTTAGGCGCCCCAGCTATAGAAGGTGCTTCCGTAGAAGCCAAAGTGTTACAACACTTAAAAGGAGATAAAGTAATCGTTTTCAAAAAGAAAAGAAGAAAAGGTTATAAAAAGAGAAACGGACACCGTCAGTATCTTACTCAAATTGTAATTGAAGGAATCAGTGCATCAGGCTCTAAAAAAGCAGCTCCAAAAAAGGAAGTTGTTGAAGTAGAAGCCACCGAAGCAGTAGCTCCTAAGGTAAAAAAGGCTCCAAAAGCCAAAAAAGAAGAGACAAAAGAATAATAACAAGATAAAACTAAAACGTCATGGCTCACAAGAAAGGTGTCGGTAGTTCCAAGAATGGTAGAGAATCAGAATCAAAACGTTTAGGCGTTAAGATTTTTGGTGGTCAAGCAGCTATTGCAGGAAACATCATCGTTAGACAAAGAGGTTCAAAACACAATCCAGGTGAAAATGTTTACATGGGTAAAGATCATACGCTACATGCTAGAGTTGATGGAGTGGTTAAGTTCCAGAAAAAAGGAGAAAACAAATCATTTGTTTCTGTTCTTCCATTTGAAGCATAAGAAAAACTGATTTTTTATAAAAATTAAAACCCCATTCGAAAGATGGGGTTTTTTTAATATACGTTCATGCTAGACCATAAAAAAACCTCCCAAAACAGGAGGTTCTATAAATTCTATTACCAATTTCTAGTTTCCAAAACCAATTCGGAAACCAAATTGGAAATTTGGGGAAGATTCTGATGTGTTGTTTTGTTTTAATTCTTCAAATCCAGTCGTTGAATTGTAAGTAGAACTATAAGAGGCACGAGAAATATTTGCCAAACCAACACCAATATAACTTTCAAAAGCAATGTTAGAATCAATAAAAAGTTGCTTACTAATAATCAAAGAAATACCCGTTTTTGTTTTTGTATCTATTTTTCCTTCTAATTCTGGAAAGGTAGAATTCACTTCATATTCTCTATTAGTTGTTTTTGTAAACAATTGAATTCCAAAAGACCAACCTTCGATTGCATCATAATCTGATGAAGGATAAAATTTCAAAGTACCTCGAAACGCAGTTCCAATTGCTGCTTTTGAAGTGAAATCAGATGAGCCATCAAGAAAATATGATAAATCATTTGATAGAAATGCATTTGTAATAGCTGCCGAGCCTTCAATACTAAGTTTTTTACCAATTCTATATTCTGCTATTAATGGGAATTCCCCTGTTAATATGGCAATTAAATCGGTTTTAACAACCCATTTATAAGTGTTGTCTGTTGGTTTTCCGTTATTGATAGTGGAGGGGCTTGGGGCATAAACTCTAATCTTATTGGGTTGTGTTGGAGTCGTCTCAGTACCCGTTTGCGAATAATTTACGGCAGATAGTAATATTGCGGTAAATAAAAATAGTTTTTTCATTTTCAATTATTTAGATTTGCGCAAATTAAATACATTTTCATCGAAATCAAATTATGAAATCAATCAAATTATTACTTTTACTTACAACTTTATCAATTTATTCTCAAAAAATCGAACTTCGCTGGGCTGAAAAGATAAATACAAGAGGAAACAGCACTATTCTGGGAGTTAAAAACGGAAAATACTATACGTCACATCACGACAGTGACAATCATCTAGTTTGCCGAACCTATGATAAAAATTTAAAACTATCCGAAGAAAAACTGGTAAATTTTAATTTTGCAGATGAAAAAAAAATAAATTATTTAGGCGTTTATTTCCTAAAAAATAAAATTCAACATTTTATTTTAGAACATAAAAAGAAGGAAGATAAGTATTTCCTTTATGCCGCATCAACCGATCTGTCTTTAAATACCAGTGATCAAACTAAAATCCTTGATGAAACATCTGATGATGATTTTATTAATGAAACGGTACGTATTTCTCCAGATTCTACAAAAATACTTGTTTTTAATGAGCATGAAGGAAAAAGAAAAGAGCCTAACACACTTTCATTTAAAGTTTATAATAGCGACTTAACCGAAGTTTTACTAGACAAATCAGTTCAATTACCTATAAAATCTAGAGATTATACTACTGAATCTACTGAGGTTGATAATCTTGGAAATATTTACATTCTTGCAAAAATCAATAAAGAAAGAGATGAAAGAGTAAAAGACCAGAGCAAATATTACTATAAAGTAGTTGTAATCAATAAAGACGCAACTCCAAAAGAATTTGATTTTGACTATCCAGAGAGAGATATTGAATCTATTGACATTCTCCCGGGAGAAAATAATACTTTAATTTGTTCCGGTTTCTTGAAAGTATTGAGTAAAGGGTTTTTGTCTAGCAATAAAAAGACTTTAATATCTGACGAAATGTTTTCGGCAATTATTGATTGCAAAACAACTACATTAAAATCATCTACAAAATATGAGTTGGAAGGATTGTATCCAGAAAAACCGAAAAAAGCGGAAGATTATGTTCCGTATAAAGTGAGAAATATTTTTTATAAAAAAGATGGCGGTTCTGTTGTCGTGGCAGAGCAATATAAATTAGTAGTTGTGACACGATCTACTCAATATGGTACCACAACCTCCTACTACTATTATTATTGTGATATTGCAGTCATTCAAATTAATGATAAATCAGAGGTGGTTTCGGTATCAAAAATGCCAAAATATCAAATGAATGCTAAAAATCCTTCGATAGTTTCAACTCATTTTGATGGTTCTACCTATATTGTATATGATGATTTAGAGAAAAACGCCACCGCCGAAGGTGATAAAGACACCAAAAAAAGCACAAGCGGGTTTTTTACTTCAGATAGTAAAAACGCTCTTTTTTTATTGACCATTGCGCCAAGTGGTGAAATGAAAAAAGAAGTCATCTATTCTTATAAAGACAGTAAAATACGACCTTATATCAAAGGAAGTTCGGTGATTAGCAAAAATGAAATTATGCTGAACGCTAACGATCAAATAGGGGTTTTGAAAATCATGAAATAACCCAACTCAAAAAACCCATTTCTTTCGAAATGGGTTTTTTTTATTATAAAAATTAGGGGGATTTTTTGTTAAAAAATTAAGCGGTAATAAACAAAAAACCCTCACATTTCTTGTAAGGGTTTTGGAATTATAGGTGCTTTGCCTCGAAACTTTTTGCAAAGACTAGCTTCCGCACATTTCGCATTCGTCTGGACCTGAATTTTTGGCCAATTCTATCATAGCCCGATATTCTTCGGCCGACATTTCGGCGGTTTCATTTAGCACGGCTATCGGTTGAAGTTTTTGCTCCACAACTTGTTCGGTCACTTCGATAGGCTCGGCTTTTTTGTCGTTGTTCAACGTGAATTTGATTGCATCTACGGCGGCTTTGGTTCTCAAATAGTACATTCCAGTTTTTAGTCCTGATTGCCATGCGTAGAAGTGCATTGAAGTCAATTTTGAATAATTGGCATCTTGCATAAACAAATTTAACGATTGGGATTGATCAATAAAATATCCTCTGTGGCGAGACATATCGATGATGTCTTTCATCGACATTTCCCAAACGGTTTTATATAATTCTTTCAAATCCTGCGGAATAGCATCGATGTTTTGCACTGATCCATTGTGACGCATGATTTCTTGTTTCAGGTCTTCTGTCCATAGTCCAAGTCGCACGAGGTCTTCTAGCAGGTGTTTGTTGACTACAATAAACTCGCCCGAAAGTACGCGGCGGGTATATATATTTGAAGTATATGGCTCGAAAGCCTCGTTGTTTCCAAGAATTTGTGAGGTCGAAGCTGTTGGCATTGGTGCCACCAAAAGGGAGTTTCTCACCCCGTTTTTCACTACTTCTTGACGAAGGGCTGCCCAGTCCCATCGGCCTGACAATTCTTCGTCTTTTAGTCCCCATAAATTGTGTTGGAATTCGCCTTGAGAAATTGGCGATCCCTCAAATGTTGAATACGGACCTTCTTCTTTTGCCATTTCCATTGATGCGGTTACGGCAGCAAAATATAAGGTTTCGAATATTTCTTGGTTCAATTTTTTAGCTTCGTCACTCGTAAACGGCAATCGCAACAAGATGAACGCATCTGCCAATCCTTGAACGCCTAACCCTACTGGGCGGTGACGCAAGTTTGAGTTTTCGGCTTCTTTGACAGGATAGTAATTTCGGTCGATTACTTTATTTAGATTTCGCGTTACGCGTTTGGTTACGCTAAACAATAAATCGTGATTAAATTCTCCATTTTCTACAAACATTGGCAACGAAATTGAAGCCAAGTTACAAACCGCTATTTCATCACTAGAGGTATATTCCATTATCTCGGTACACAAATTCGATGACCGAATAGTACCAAGGTTTTTTTGATTTGATTTTCTGTTGGCCGCATCTTTATAGAGCATATATGGCGTTCCAGTTTCTATTTGAGATTCTAGTATTTTTTCCCACAACTCTCTTGCCTTGATGGTCTTGCGTCCTTTTCCACGGGTTTCATAATCAATATACATCGCTTCAAATTCGTCGCCATAAACGTCATATAATCCTGGACATTCATTTGGACACATTAAGGTCCAATAGGTGTCTTCCTGAACCCGTTTCATAAACAAATCGGAAGTCCACATCGCAAAGAATAAATCTCTGGCTCTCATTTCTTCTTTTCCTGTGTTCTTTTTCAAGTCAAGAAACTCAAAGATGTCGGCGTGCCAAGTTTCAATATAGATAGCAAAACTTCCTTTTCTTTTTCCGCCTCCCTGATCCACATACCTTGCCGTATCATTAAACACTCGCAACATCGGAACAATTCCATTTGATGTTCCATTTGTGCCTCGAATATACGACCCTGTTGCCCGAACATTGTGAATAGAAAGCCCAATTCCTCCTGCCGATTGTGAGATTTTTGCCGTTTGTTTCAACGTATCATAAATTCCGTCAATACTATCGTCCTGCATGGCCAATAGGAAACAAGAAGACATTTGAGGTTTTGGTGTTCCAGCATTAAAAAGAGTTGGCGTTGCATGTGTGAAGAATTTTTTGGACATAAGGTCATATGTTTCTATCACCGAATCCAAATCGTTCAAATGAATTCCAACCGAAACTCGCATTAACATGTGCTGCGGACGTTCTACAATTTTTCCATTTATTTTTAGCAAATACGATCGCTCTAGTGTTTTAAAACCAAAATAATCATAATTGAAATCTCTGTTATATATGATGTGCGAATTCAAAAATTCGGCATTATCCATAATCACCATATGCACTTCTTCTGATAGCAACGGAGCTTTTTGATTCGTTCTCGGATTGACATAATGAAACATTTCGTTCATCGTTTCAGAAAACGATTTATTGGTGTTTTTGTGTAAATTAGAAATCGCAATTCGAGCAGCAAGTTGAGCATAATCTGGGTGGGCAATCGTCATCGATGCTGCGGTTTCTGCCGCAAGATTATCCAATTCTGAAGTCGTCACACCGTCATATAATCCCTCGATTACACGCATCGCCACTTTTACAGAATCTACTAAATCGTTCAAACCATAGCATAGTTTTTTAATTCTATCCGTGATTTTGTCAAACATTACTGGCTCCTTGTGGCCATCTCTTTTCACTACGTACATACTCTTTTTTGTTTTTTAAAGCAGAAAATCCCTTCGCTACTTTTAGTTATTTGTAATTTATACTGAACTCATTTCAGCATATTTTTTTGGAGCTATTCCAGCTATCCATTGCAATCTTTTTATTTTTTTAAAAAGAAAAAAAATAAAAAGGATTTCCATTTCTATCTGGGCTAAAGCTTCAGATAAAGGATTAAAATTGTTGTTAATTTGGACCATTCAAAAAAAAATAGCCGCTTTAAATGGTGTGGAAGTATTTTCTAAAAATCAGCGTCAAAACTAATTTTTTGTGCATCAATATCAGTATTCATCACCCCCGCTTTTTGATATTCGGCTACTTTCTTTTCAAAGAAATTAGTTTTCCCCTGAAGTGAAATCATATCCATAAAATCAAACGGATTTGACGTGTTATATTCTCTATCACAACCCAATTCTACTAACAATCGGTCGGTCACAAATTCTAAATATTGCGTCATCAATCCAGCATTCATTCCTATCAAACTAACCGGAAGCGATTCAGTAATAAACTCTCTCTCAATTCGCAAAGCCTCAACAATAATCTCTCTAATTCTAGCCTTCGGAACTTTGTTCACTAAATGATGATTGTGAAGATGAACAGCAAAATCACAATGAACTCCCTCATCACGAGAAATCAACTCGTTAGAAAAAGTTAATCCTGGCATTAATCCTCTTTTTTTCAACCAATAAATAGAACAAAACGCTCCCGAAAAGAAAATACCTTCTACCGCAGCAAATGCTATTAGTCGCTCTGCAAAAGAATCCGATTCTATCCATTTTAAAGCCCAATCAGCTTTTTTCTTAATGGCAGGAAATACCTCCAAAGCATTAAATAATTCGTCTTTTTCGACCTCATCTTTCACATAGGTATCAATCAATAGTGAATAGGTTTCGCTATGAATATTCTCCATCATGATTTGAAATCCGTAGAAAAATTTTGCTTCAGCATATTGCACTTCGTTCACAAAGTTTTCGGCAAGATTCTCATTTACTATTCCATCTGAAGCAGCAAAAAAGGCCAAAATGTGTTTGATGAAATATTTCTCATCAAGTGACAATTTATTGTTCCAATCGTTCAAATCTTGAGACAAATCTATCTCTTCTGCTGTCCAGAAACTGGCCTCCATTTTCTTATACCATTCCCAAATGTCGTGATGTTTTATTGGAAAAATCACAAATCGGTTTTTGTTTTCTTGTAAAATCGGTTCGACTAAAGACATAATTGGTTGACTTTTATTGATTTAAAAAAATGCTTTTTTTGACTTATTTGGTTTACAAAGATTGTCATTTGATTTGAAAAATGAAAGCCAAACTTATTCACAATCGGACATAGTTTTTAACAAATTGCCTAAAAATTGAAATAATTGAAAAAAAACATAACTAACTACAAATCAATATATTAAAAATATAAAAACAATAGAAACTCCCTAAAACAAAGGGATTTTATAAAGTCGAACAGCAAAAATAAATGGGATTTAGAAAAAATTATTTTTTGATTTCTTGAGCTACTTTTTCGAGTTCCAAATACCAATCTTCGCCAAATTTTCGAATCAACGCTTCTTTGACAAATTTATAAACTGGAACTTCTAATTCTTTGCCCAACGAACAAGCATCGTCACAAATGTCCCACTTGTCATAATTGACTGCGGCAAATTCTGTAAAATCTTTTACACGGATTGGATACAAATGACAAGAAACTGGTTTTTTCCAGTCTATTTCGCCCTGATTATACGCTTGTTCAATTCCGCAAAGTGCGGTTTTTCCATCAAAAATAACATAGGCACAATCTTTATTGTCTATCAGCGGCGTTTCTAGGTCACCATCAGTGCCTGTTGTCCACGTGCCTTGTGCCTCAATGGCAAGAATTCCTTCTTTGCGAAGAAAGGGTTTTACCTTTGGATAAATTGATTCCAATATTTTGGTCTCTTCGATACTCAACGGCGCTCCCGCATCACCATCAACGCAACAAGCTCCTTTGCATGCAGATAAATTGCAAACAAAGTCTTTTTCTAAAATGTCTTCCGAGACGATGGTTTTTCCTATTTGAAACATTTGGCAAAGGTACAGAATGTTTTGAAATTTGATTTAGAAACTGGTTATATTATTAACACAATAATCTCTTTAATCATAATAAATTAAATACTTTTGCAGAACTAAAAAGATATAAAATGGAATTAGATTTTAAAGAAATTGCAACCGTAGGAATGGTCTTGTTTGCCGTTATTGATATTGTAGGTTCGGTTCCAATTGTAGTGGGTTTAAGAACAAAACACGGGCATATTGAATCCGAAAAAGCATCAATAGTAGCTGGATTAATCATGATTGTTTTTCTATTTGCAGGAGAAGAATTGTTGAAATTGATAGGAATTGATGTGCATTCTTTTGCGGTAGCAGGTTCGTTTGTGTTATTTTTTCTAGCTTTAGAAATGATTTTAGGGATTCGGATTTATCGTGAAGAAGATGCAAGTTCGGCCTCAATTGTGCCTATTGCATTTCCACTAATTGCTGGTGCGGGAACGATGACGACCTTGCTTTCATTAAAATCCCAATTTGAAACCATTAATATTATTATCGCAATTGCCCTAAATATTTTGATTGTATATGTTGTTTTGAAATCTTCTTCAAAAATAGAAAAAATGCTTGGAAAAAATGGCCTGGGCGTAATTAGAAAAACTTTTGGGGTTGTGCTTTTGGCTATTGCTGTTAAATTATTTGCCTCGAATGTTAAAGGATTGTTTGTATAGTGTATTTTTTACTATTTTTACTGCCTTAAATAATCATATATGAAAATTTTTACTTTAATATTAATCGTTTTGGCTATCATATTAATTGGTTATAATATCAAACTTTTAGATTTCGATAAGCCATTTCAAGGAGATAGTGCCGTAGCGTTAATTGGAATTGTTGCTTCGATTTGTGCTGTTCTTATTCTTCTGATTTTCAGAATGTCAAAAATGATTATTGATCGATCTGAAGACAAATAATATGTTTGATGCTCTAATTATAGGCGGCGGCGTTGCCGGAATGTCTTGTGCATTAATTTTGGGTTCTGCCAAAAACAAACCCTTTGTATCCAATAAAAAAATTGGAATTATTGCTCACCAAAAAACATCTTCACTTCAAGAAGCCCTATTTAATAATGCCTACGGAATTGCTCCTGGAACTTTAGGAGCCAATTTATTGTCCGAAAGTACAAAACACCTTCAAGAATCATATCCTCATGTCGAACAAATCGATTCTGAAAAAGTATTGGCCGTTAAGGGCGATTATCCTCATTTTCTGGTGATTACCAATAAAAATTCTTATTCCGCAAAAAACATTATTCTAGCTATCGGCTATTCCAATACATTTGCTATTGACGGACTAATGCATTTTGTAGAAACCCACAAAAAAGCATTACCCGAAAAACAAAGAATCCAACTCAGAAATATTGATCATAAAGTTTCAGAAGGAATCTATGTTGCTGGAACTTTGGCAGGCTGGAGAAGTCAACTCACAATAGCTGCAGGAAGTGGCGCTGCCGTTGCAACCGATATTCTCACACTTTGGAATAATGGAATTTCGTCACAAAGTCACGATAAAATTTAAGGATTTTTAATTGACTTTAAGGCTGCTTTTATTACGGCATCATCTTTCAAAATAATGTCATAGTATTTTTTTTCACCAAATAGCTGATTCCCAAATTCGGCCAAAATATCTCTTTTAATTTGTGCTTTGTGATTCCTTAATTTTAAAGTTAGCCCATTTTTTGTTAGATAACGCTCAAAATTATTGAAATATAAATCGGATTTATCCATTTTTGAAACAAACTCCGAATAGGAAAGTCCTGTAAATTCTTTTCGATGCCTATCTAATTGCTCAAACACAAAGAAACTCACCAATCCAGATTGCAACAAATAGGCAATTGCTTCCTCGCCAAGTTCGGCTCCCAAAGGCACAAAAACATCAGGTACAATTCCGCCACCGCCATAAACAATTTTACCTTTTTTTGTTTTATATTTTAAAGTGTCGTCCACCTTTATACTGTCTTTTTTATAGAGCTCACCGCTTTGAACTCGTTTGTCAAAATCTTCAAAATAATCGTCATTGCCTTTAACGTATGGTTTTTGGATCGACCGCCCAGTAGGAGTATAATATCGTGCCACGGTCAATCGGACAGCCGAACCATCATTAAAATTCATTTCTCGTTGCACTAACCCTTTCCCGAAAGAACGCCTTCCAATTATTGTTCCTCGATCATTATCTTGAATTGCACCAGCCAATATTTCGCTAGCCGAAGCCGAATTTTCATCAATAAGAATTGCTAATTTTCCTGTTTCAAAAATGCCTTTTTCTGTGGCATACGTTTTGTCTATTTGCCCTTTTTTGTTTTTCGTGAAAACAATTAATTGCTTGTCTTTTAATAATTCGTCTATCACTTCTATGGCTTTTTCTAAATAGCCGCCACCATTATCGCGAACATCAATCACCAGGGATTTGGCACCTTGTTTTTTTAGTTTTTCTAAACCTGAACGAAATTCATCATAGGTTGTTTCGGCAAATCGATTAATTTTGATATAGCCCGTTTCAGTATTTAACATTGTAGCAATATCAACACTTTTTATAGAAACCACATCGCGTTTCAAACGAATTAGCAACTTTTTGTTTAGGCTTTTTCTATAAATAATTAGGTTGACTGATGACCCAATGTCGCCTTTTAGAATTGCGTATAAACTATCATTTGGCAATTTTCTTCCGAACAATTTGGTTTTATTGGCATATAAAATTCGGTCACCAGAAATGATTCCTGCTTTTTCAGAAGGCCCTCCTTCAACAGGTTTTACAATCGCAACAGTGTCATTATACATAAAGAAATTTACCCCAATCCCGACGAAATCCCCCTTCATGCTTTCGGCAATTTCTGTTTGCTCCATTGGCGGAACATATACTGAATGCGGATCTAGTTTTTGTAAAATATTATCAATTGCAAGGTTCACAATTGAATCTGTATTGACAGAATCAACATATTCGTTATCGATAAAATCAATGAGTTTGTTTATTTTATTCTTATGGCTGTTCCCTTTAAAATTAATAACTTCTTCCGTGAAACCAGCTAATTTTCCGAGAAAAAAACCAATAAAAAGAAATAAAAAAATAAGGAAGAATAAATAGATTGTTTTAATTTTCATTTATTGCTCTAATGCTTGAATTTGTTCTACTTCGACCCCTGCTTTGATTAAAAACTGTAATCCGGAGTCGTCTCTATACCCTTTTTGATAGACTACTCTTTTTATTCCAGATTGATGAATCAATTTACTGCATTCTTTGCAAGGAGAAAGTGTGATATATAATGTTGCTCCTTCACATGTTTGTGTAGATCGAGCTACTTTTAGAATAGCATTTGCCTCAGCATGAAGAACATACCACTGTGTTAGTCCTTCTTCGTCTTCACAACAATTTTCAAAACCAGAAGGTGTTCCGTTATATCCATCAGAAATTATCATTCGGTCGCGAACAATTATTGCCCCTACTTGCTTGCGTTTGCAATAGGAAAGCAAACTCCATTCGGATGCTATTCTGAGATAGGCTTTGTCGTATTTATTTAATTTTTTCTTTTCCATTATTATCTAAACCAAAATTTGTTTTCAATTATTATCGGAAAAACTACTCCAATTATAAAAGATGTTATTACTAATGTCCAATCTCTTTTTGAAAATCTAAAACCCGATTGTGCTATATATGCTAAAATCAGCATTCCTAAAATTATTGCAAGCTGGACGACTTCTATCCCTATTAAAAACTCAAAAAAGTGGACTGATTTATTTGTTCCACCCGAGTCAAGAATTGTTTTGAATTGATTTGAAAATTTCAGTCCATCTACTATTCCGAAGAAAAGTGTTAAAAAAATCAATACGCTAATTGTCCCGTTTTTAGCTCCTTTTCCGACCGTAAATAGTTGATATAATGCCATTACTACAATTGAAAGCGGAATTATTATATTGATTAATTCTGGCTTTATAAGCACCATTCCATAAATTGATAACAGTAATGCAATTGCAAATGAAACTGAAAAAACGGTTGCCAAGATCAGCAATTTCTTCCAATCTTTGAATGCAAAAGGAATAGACAATGCCATGAGGAACAAAAATGGTTCGTATGCATTTCGGGATAAAAAATGACGCACACCTATTTCAAAATAAATCCAAAATTCCGACATAATAATTGTGTTTTAGATTATGGGAATGTCAAACTTACGATATATTTTGAAAATTCACCAATTTGACCCTCTAATGTAGAGTAAAGTTGTAGAATATTTAATACAAATATCTTTGTGATTTGCAAAAATTTGCAATAGCCTTAGGCTTCACCCCAAGTAATGTTGCTTACATTGTTGACAAAGCTTTGGCGTTGTTAGTCCAAGAAGTTGACTTGGATACTTTTATTTATGAAATGCAGCACAGGAACAAATAGAAGAATGAAATTGACAAAAATCTATTTTGCATTTTTCATAAATTCTTCTGCTTTTTCTACCATGTTTGGGCTTCCGCAAAAAAACGGAACACGTTCATGCAGTTCGTTTGGTTGAATTTCCATAATCCTTTTGAATCCATCGGACGCTTTTCCGCCTGCCTGCTCGGCAATAAAAGCCATTGGGTTGCATTCATAAAGGAGTCTTAATTTTCCTTTTGGAGATTTAGAGCTTGTGGGATATATATAGATTCCGCCTTTGATCATATTTCGATGAAAATCGGAAACCAAGCTTCCAATATAGCGAGAAGTATAAGGTCGATTTCCTTCTTCTAATTGACAATATTTGATATAATCTTTTACGCCTTGTGGAAAATGGACATAATTCCCTTCGTTTATAGAATAGATAGTTCCTTCTTCGGTAAATTTCATATTGGGGTGCGACAGATAAAAAGTCCCAATTGCAGGGTTCAAAGTAAACCCGTGAACGCCATGTCCAGTAGTATAAACTAACATTGTAGAAGTGCCATAAATCACATATCCAGCAGCGACTTGATTAATTCCAGGTTGCAGAAAATCTTCTTTAGTAACGGGTTCGCCAATAGGCGAAATCCTTCTATAAACAGAAAAAATAGTTCCCACAGAAACATTCACATCAATATTGGACGAGCCGTCAAGCGGATCCATCAAAACTACGTATTTATTGTTGTGGCATTTGTCATTTCCAGGAACAGTAATAAAATCATCGTTTTCTTCGGAAGCAATTCCGCACACGATTTCACGATTTATTAGCGTTTGAATAAAAACTTCATTGGCATAAACATCAAGTTTTTGTTGATCTTCACCTTGAATGTTTTGCTCTCCTGCAGTGCCAACAATATCAACAAGTCCCGCTTTGTTCACTTTATAATTGACCACTTTTGCAGCCAATCGAATAGAGTTTATGATTCGGGATAATTCGCCAGATGTATATTGAAAGTCAGCTTGTTTTTCTATGATAAATTCTCCTAAAGTCCTGTGGCGTACTTCCATTTCGCAATCGTTTTCGTTAATTTTACAAATATCTAAAATTTAAAGGAATTTAGAGTCATAAATTATTAATAGATTTGTAAATATTTTGCGCTACAAATGAAACATAAACAATTATGAATCTACGAAAAGGGGAAGAAAAAGACATGCCTGCGGTTTTAGGTCTCATTAAAGAGTTGGCTATATTTGAAAAAGAACCCGATGCTGTAGTTTTGACGGTGGACGATTTGGTGCGAGATGGCTTTGGCGAAAGCCCGCAATTTGGAACTTTTGTTGCCGAAATTGATGCCGAAATTGTGGGAATTGCCTTATATTATTTTCGTTATTCTACTTGGAAAGGGCGAACCCTTCATTTGGAAGATTTGATTGTTAAAGAAAAAATGCGTGGGTCGGGTGTTGGATTCGCTTTATATTCAAAAATAATTCATCAGGGAAAAATAGAAGGCGTTCGGAGAATTGAGTGGAATGTGTTGGACTGGAATTTGCCAGCGATTGATTTTTATGAAAAATCGGGTGCCAAAGTATTAACGGAATGGTGTGTGGCACAAATGGACGAACAAGGAATTGATGTTTTTTTGAAAAAAAACAATATATTAGACATTTAATTTAGATTTCAGAAGATGAAAATATTCAAATTTGGAGGGGCTTCCGTAAAAGATGCTGCTGGCGTAAAAAACGTATTTGAAGTGCTACAAAAAGTAGGTTATGAAGACGTGCTTATGGTAGTTTCGGCCATGGGAAAAACGACAAACGCCCTGGAAATCGTAATCAAAAATTATTTTGAAAAATCTCCCGCCTTACAATCGTCTGTTCAGGAGGTGAAAAAATATCATAATTTGATTCTTATGGAATTATTTGAGGAAGACGAAAAAAATCCTGTTTTTGCTGATGTGAATTCATTATTTGCTGATTTAGAATTTTTTTTAAGTCAAAATAAATCTCCCAATTATAATTTTGTTTATGATCAAATTGTCAGTTTTGGCGAATTAATTTCAACAAAAATCATTAGTCATTATATGAATTATATGGGACTAAAAGCACATTGGATTGATGTTCGAGAGTTTATAAAAACCGACAATAATTATCGTGACGCTTCGGTTGACTGGCAAATGACTCAAGAAAATATTTCGAAAAAGATCAAGAAAAAAACGCTCAATATCACACAAGGTTTTTTAGGTTCGGACGAAAATAATTTCACTACAACCCTTGGCCGTGAAGGCTCCGACTATACCGCAGCAATATTTGCCTATTGCTTGAACGCAAAAAATGTGACCATCTGGAAAGACGTTCCTGGGGTGATGAATGCCGATCCTAGATATTTTGAAAATGCCACATTGCTAAATCAAATTTCTTATCGAGAGGCTATCGAATTGGCTTTTTATGGTGCTACTGTGATTCACCCAAAAACACTTCAACCGCTACAAAAAAAAGAAATCCCACTCTTTGTGAAATCGTTTATTAATCCTGAATTAGCAGGAACAAGTGTAAGCAAAGGAGCGGATTTAGAACCGCATTTGCCTTGTTTTATTGTCAAAAAAAATCAATTACTAATTTCGCTTTCATCGATAGATTTTTCTTTTATTATGGAAGAAAATATTAGTGAAATATTTGCTTTATTGCATCAATATAAAATAAAAGTCGATTTGATTCAAAATTCGGCAATTAGTTTTTCGGTTTGTGTAGATGACAAATTTGGCAACTTCAATACCCTGAAAAGTTTGCTTTCAAAAAAGTTTGCCGTATCCTATAATGAAAATGTATCGCTATATACCATTCGCCATTTTGATGAAAAATCGGCTCAAATGGTGGAAACAAACAAAACGGTTTTGCTAAAACAGGTGAGCCGTGAAACTATGCAAATAGTCGCAAAAGAGTAATTTTATATACATTTCATTGAAACATACTACTTTTGAACTCTCATCGTTATTGATAGTATGATTAGAAATCTTCTTTTTTGGATTATTCTCGTGGGCTTTTCGATGCTTCAGGCACAGGAACTTGCTTTGCCGATGGCATTCAAAAAAACGGTTTCTGTTCGAGATACTGTTTTTATTGATAGTACGAGCATCAATCCGCATCGTTTTTCTATTTTTGATAAAAACGGAACTGCAATTGATTCGAGCTTTTATAGTGTTAATTATAAAAAAGGATATTTGGTTTTTAATTCAAAAAACAACTATCAAAAGGATACTCTAACGGTTCGATATTTAAAATTTCCAGATTTTTTAACCAAAGAATATACCCTATACGATAAAAGTATGGTGGTGAGCAATGACGCAACTTTGGGAGATTTTTATTCGATTTCGAAAGTGCCGACAAAAAAATATGTTCCGTTTGATGGCTTGAATACATCAGGAAGTATTTCGCGCGGAATTACTATTGGAAACAATCAAAACGCTGTCGTAAATTCTGCTTTAGACCTACAAATTTCTGGAAAAATATCGCCAAAAGTAACTTTGAGAGCTTCCATTCAAGACAGTAATATTCCGATACAAGAAGGAGGTTATTCGCAAAAAATAGATGAATTTGACCAAATTTTTATTGAGCTTTTTTCCGATAAATGGAATATTCGTGCGGGCGATTTGTTTTTAGAAAACCGGACGTCCCGGTTTTTGAATTTTAACAAAAAAGTGCAGGGATTATCTACACGTTTTGATTTTGGAAAAGCGGAATCAAAATCTACAATTTTTGCTTCGGCAGCATTAGTTAGAGGACAATATTCAAAGAGCAATTTTGTGGGAAAAGAAGGCAATCAAGGGCCCTATAAATTGCGAGGGCCAAATGGCGAATTATATATTCTTGTGATTTCTGGTTCGGAACGCGTGTATGCCAATGGGATTTTGTTAAAACGGGGTGAAAACAATGATTATTTGATAGATTATAATGCGGGCGAAATCATGTTTACATCTTTATTTCCTATAACTTCTGAAATGAGAATTGTAGTCGAATATCAATATACTGATAGAAATTATAACCGATATATTGCCTATACTGGAGCAACCCATGAAGCAGAAAAATGGAATATTGGCGGCTATTTGTATTCTGAAAGCGATATAAAAAACCAGCCTTTGCAGCAAAATTTATCTGAAGAACAGGTTCAAAATCTGGTTCAAGCGGGTGACAATAAAGACTTGATGAATGCTCCCTCAGCATATAGTGATAACTTTTCGGACAACAAAATATTATATAAAAAAACACTCCTAAATGGGGTTTCTATTTTTGAATTTTCAAATTCTCAAACAGACGAACTTTTCAATGTTCGGTTTACCTTAGTTGGCAATAATCAAGGAAATTATGTGGTTTCAAATACAGCTGCTATTGGTCGAATATATAGTTATATAGCTCCTTTGAATGGCGTTTTGCAAGGAAATTACGAGCCGATTATTCAATTGGTAGCTCCTACAAAAATTGAAATTGCAACCGTTGTTGGAGGTTTTCACCCATCAGAAAAAACCAATGTAGATTTTGAAATTGGGTTGAGCAACAATGATAAAAACTTATACTCATCGATTGATGATATTGATAATAAAGGAATTGCGGGAAGTGTTAATTTGTCTCAACGTTTGTTTACAAATAAATGGAAAGTAGATGCTTTCGCCAAATATCAGTTGGTTCAAAAACAATTTAAAACTATTGAACGTCTTTTTGCTATTGAGTTTGACCGTGATTGGAATTTGACAAATCCACTTGGAAATCAAAGTTTATTGCAAACTGGATTGCATTTTTCTCTGCCCGAAAAAGGGCTTTTTACTTATCAATTTGAAAAATTAGACTTCACAGAAAATTTTTCAGGAAATAGACATTTAATACATGCGTCCTTCCATTTGAATAATTGGAATATTCAAAACAATTCGAGCTTTTTGAACAGTGATGGACAATTATCTACCTCCCGTTTTTTTAGGAACAAAACCCAAGTTCGTTATCATATAAAAAAGAATTGGATTGGCTCCCTCGTTCAGCTGGAAGACAATCAGGATAAAAATAAAAACAGCCAACAATTTTCAAATTTGAGTCAGCGGTTTTCAGAATTTGGTGGTTTTGTAGGACGAGGAGATAGCACAAAGGTTTTTGTCGAGTTGGGTTATCTGAGAAGAAAAAATGATAGTTTACAAAACGGTTTTTTGAAGCATGTGAATAGCTCCAATTCCTATTATTTGAAGTCAAAAATGATTCAAACTAAAAAAAGTGATTTGTCTGTATTTATTAATTATAGAAATTTGAAATATGAAGATGTTACGAAGAAAAACGAACCGTCATTAAATTCCAGAATCCTCTATAACGATCGATTTTTTGATCAATTTCTTCAAATCAACACCGCCTATGAAACAACATCTGGAAGTCTCGCTCAACAAGAATTTACCTATATAGAAGTTGCTTCAGGACAAGGAATTTATACTTGGAATGATTATAACGGCAATGGGATTCAGGAGTTAGAAGAATTTGAAATTGCACAATTCATAGATCAGGCAAAGTATGTGCGATTATTTTTGCCTAATCAGATTTTTATAAAAACACATCAAAATAAGTTCTCCCAATCTCTAACAATAAACCCAAATCAATGGCAAAACGAGAAAGGAATTAAACGATTTTTATCTCATTTTTATAACCAAACATCCTATTTGAGTGAACGAAAAATTGCTAGAGAAAGTTCAAATTTCGAGCTGAACCCATTTGGTGGTGAACAATCAAATTTATTGGGATTAAATTCAAATTTTCGTAATAGTTTGTTCTATAATCGAGGAAAACAAAGCCATTCTGTTACCTATACTTTCTTGAGTAATAAATTAAAAAACTTGCTTTCTATCGGCTCACAAGAAAATTATTTGACATCACACCAATTGCAATATTCAAATTTAGTAGCTACTAGTTGGCTTTTTGGTTGTATTGGAAAAAAATCTGGTTCTGAGGCTATTTCTGAGAATTATGGGAGCAAAAATTATGCTCTTGAAAGCTATCAAATTGCCCCTAAAATTGCCTATTTGTTTTCAAAAAATGCAAATTGGGAAGTATTTTTTGATTATCAGAAAAAAGAAAATAAAATTGGTGATTTAGAAACGCTTTCGCAACAAAGATTTGGGACATCATTTGCCTATTCAAATCAAAAACAACTAACTATGAATGGAGAATTTTCGTTTTATGAAAATCAGTTTAAGGGCAATTCATTGTTGCCTGTTGCCTATCAAATGCTAGAAGGATTGCAACCTGGAAAAAACATGACATGGCGATTTTTACTTCAAAAAAACCTTACTCAATTTTTGGATATTAATTTGAATTATCAAGGTAGAAAAAGTGAAACTAGTACTGCTATTCATACTGGCAGCGTTCAATTGCGGGCTTATTTTTAATAAAAAAACCCTTCTGGAAGTTATCTAGAAAGGTTTTTTGGTGGAGAATATCGGATTCGAACCGATTACCTCTTGCCTGCCAGGCAAGCGCTCTAGCCAAGTGAGCTAATCCCCCATTAAGTTCGGCAAATATACTATTTTCGACATTACTTTATACAAGTTTTTAGAAAAAGTGTACCTTTATTGCAAAAAATCGTCTATGACACTCAATACTTCCAATGGGTCAATATATACTCATATTGCAAATCAGATTGCTACCATTTCTTTTGGCCACCCTGCAAGTAATTCTTTTCCAAGTGAATTATTGGCCCGATTAACAAATGAATTAAATCTTTTGAGCAATAATCCAGAGGTTGTTGTTATAGTTTTAAAGAGCGATGGTGACGGAGCATTTTGTGCAGGTGCCTCATTTGATGAGTTATTGGCCGTTTCAAATAGAGCAGAAAGCACCGCCTTTTTTTCTGGGTTTGCCCATTTGATAAACGCCATGCGAAGTTGTTCGAAAATTATTATTGGCCGGATTCACGGCAAAGCTGTTGGTGGCGGTGTAGGAATAGCGGCGGCATGTGATTATACTTTTGCTACCGACGAAGCCTCGATAAAGCTTTCGGAAATTGCTATAGGATTTGGCCCCTTTGTAATAGAGCCAGCCGTTTCTAGAAAAATTGGAAAAACTGCTTTTAGTGAATTAGCCTTAGCTCCTCACGAATGGAAAAATGCATATTGGGCAAAAGAAAAAGGATTATATGCCCACGTTTTTGAATCGAATAACAAAATGGACAAAGAGATCGATTTTTTTAGTTCAAAATTAGCAAGTTATAATCCTGCCGCATTGAAGGCCTTAAAAGAAGTGTTATGGGAAGGGACAGAATATTGGGAAACATACTTGTTAGATAGGGCAAAGATATCCGGAAAACTTGTGCTATCTGAATTTACTATTACCGCTTTAAATAAATCAAAAAAGCAGTAATTTGTTGCTAATCCAATATTTTTTATACACTAAAATAATGCTATTTTTATTGAATGTATAAGGTTAATCTATTCTATCTACTAATTCTATTAGGAAATTAAAAGAAATTATTGTAATGTTGTGGCTCAAATATAATTTAATTAAACCGCACTTAAACAGTACAACTATGAAAAAAATTACTTTTTCTTTAATTACTATGCTTCTTGCAGGTAGTTTTTCATTTGCGCAAAGTTATTATTCGCAAAACTTTAACACCGGAGGATTGAATTCTTGGGTTGCAACAGATTTAAATTCTGATGGATTGCAGTGGATAATTGATAATGCTTCAGGTATTGATGCCAATTTTGGAACTGGCTCGCTTGTATCAAGATCATGGACTAATGCTAATGGACCAATAACTCCTAACAATTTGGTTACATCTCCTGTGATTAATTTAACAAATGTAACGGCTTCTAATGTAAAATTAATTTACAATTTAGCTTCAGAAAACTCCAGTTATTATGCAGAACATTATGCTGTATATGTAACTACAACTAATGTTTCTACTGGAATCCTTCTTTCCACCCCAGTTTTTGAAACTACGCTTTCTGTAGGGGGATTTCAAACAAAACAAATTGATTTATCAAGTTATATAGGTCAAAATGTATATATAAGTTTTAGACATTTTAATTGTAATGACCAAAATTATTTAGTCATTGATAATATTGAAGTGAAGACTTTGCAAGCAAACGATGCTCAATTAGTTTCGTCTAGCTTGAACAGATTTGGTCTTTTAAACTCATCAAATCAGTTAGGTTTAACAGTAAAAAACCAAGGTAGCAATGCTATTTCAAACATTACAGTAAATTGGAATGATGGCGCGGATCACATTTCAACGATAAACACATCGATTGCTTCTGGAGCTACAGCAACTGTAACTCACCCTGTGTCTGTTTCTTATTCGACTGTAACTGAAAAAAACATTGCAATTACAATATCTCAAGTAAATGGATTAGTAGATCCTGTAACTGCTGACAATACTGGAAGCAAAAAATTTAATACACTAAGTCAAGCTTCACCAAAAAATGTATTATTTGAAGAAGGAACTGGAACTTGGTGTGGCTGGTGTCCTAGAGGAGCTGTGGCACTAAATTATATGTCAGCAGCCTATCCTAATGAATTTATTGGAGTAGCGGTGCACAACGGAGATCCAATGGCTGTGACAGAGTATGATGATGGCGCTAATTTTTCTGCGTATCCTTCAATGAATGTTGACCGCGAATTATTAGATGAAGGTATTACACAAAGTGCAATGCAGACTATCTTTACTTCAAGAAAAGCATTACCAACACCTGTTTCTTTGATTGCTGAAGGTAGTGTGACTGGGTCTAATGTAACCATCAATGCGTATGCAACTTTTAGATCTAACTTCACAAATGCTAACTTTAGATTAGGAGTAATCATTTCGGAAGATAATGTAACCGGAACGTCATCAGGTTATAATCAAAATAATAGCTATGCAAATAATGCTAATGGACCAATGGGTGGTTATGAATCTTTACCGTCTCCAGTTCCTGCTGCACAAATGGTATATGACCATGTTGGAAGAGCTTTGTTAGGAGGATATTCTGGACAAGCAGGTTCTGTTCCTACAACAATTACTGATGGACAAACCACTAATTATACTTTTAATTATACTGTTCCAGCGACTAGTAATGTAGCTAATATGCATGCTATTATTGTGTTGATTGATTCAGATTCTGGAGCAATAGTAAATGCTAAATCTGCATTATTAACCTCTCTAACTTTGGCAAATAATGAAATTAAAGAGAAATCAGAAATCACAATGTTTCCAAATCCAACTAGCGATTTCTTTACTTTAAGCAACTTAGAAAGTACTA
>CAIJXW010000120.1 GCA_903824755.1 uncultured Bacteroidota bacterium
AAATAAAAATTCAAAAACTCAAAAATCCTTATCTAGGATTCATTATCAAAAAGGGAATAATCATTTCTTCCAATGAAATTCCGCCATGTTGATACGTGTTTTTATAATAACCAACATAGTGATTGTAGTTATTGACATAAGCCAAAAATAAATCATTCTTTGCGAAGATATAAGAACTACTCATATTTATTGCGGGCAGACCAATTTTTTTAGGGTCTTTTATTGCATAAACATCTTTTTCTTCATAGCTCAAACTTCGACCTGTTTTGTAGCGTAAATTTAAACTTGTGTTTTTGTCACCAATCACTTTTGTTGGATTTTTTACATTAATTGTTCCGTGATCAGTAGTCAAAACTAATTTAAAGCCCATCTGTTGTGCTTGTTGGATTATTTCTAATAACGGGGAGTTTTTGAACCAACTCAAGGTTAATGATCTATAGGCTTTATCATCTGACGCTAATTCTTTCACTACGTCCATCTCGGTTTTTGCATGCGAAAGCATATCTACAAAGTTATAAACAACCGTAACTAAATCATTATTTTTTAATGTTTTGAAACTATCAACCAATTTTTTTCCTGCAGCAAAATTGGTAATCTTATAATAATCTTGTTTAATATTGAGACCTAATCTTTTTAGATGAGCTGTTAAAAATTCGGCTTCATACAGATTTTTTCCGCCTTCTTCGACATCATTTTTCCAATATTGCGGAAATTGTTTTTCCATTTCTAATGGTGTTAATCCTGAAAAAATCGCATTTCGAGCATATTGAGTTGCCGTAGGTAAAATAGCATAATAAGGCACTTCTTTTTCCACTTTATAATGCATATTTACAACACTTTCAAAAGCCAACCATTGATCATAACGCAAATTATCAATCACCACAAAAAGTATCGGTTTCTCTTTTTTTATAAGTTCTGGAACAACAAGCTCTCTAAATATTGTGTGCGATTGATAGGGTTTTTCAGTGTTTGAAACACCAGAACTTGGACGAGATGGAAAGTCAAACCAATCTTCATAGTTGCGTTCAATAAATTTTCCGAACTGTGAATTTGCTTCTGTTTTTTGAGATTCTAATATTCCTGCCATTGCATGGTCATTAATGTTTTCGAGCTCCATTTCCCAAAACAATAATTTTTTATACAATTCAATCCAATCTTCATAGGTTCGAACATTGGCCATATCCATAGAAATTTTACGAAATTCTTTTTGATAATCCAAAGTCGTTTTTTCGGAAATTAGTCTAGAATGATCTAAATTCTTCTTCAAACTCAATAATATTTGATTTGGATTTACAGGTTTTATTAAATAGTCAGCAATCTTTGAACCTATTGCTTCTTCCATTATATATTCTTCTTCACTTTTGGTAATCATAATTATAGGTGTCGAAGATTTTTTTTCTTTGATTACCGATAAGGTTTCGAGACCACTCATTCCTGGCATATTTTCGTCTAAAAAAACAATGTCAAAATTTCCTTCCTCGAAAACATCAATCGCATCAAGGCCATTATTGCAAGTTGTTACCTGATAATTTTTTGTTTCAAGAAATAAAATATGCGGTTTTAATAAGTCAATTTCATCATCAACCCAAAGAATTTTTATTTGATCCATATTTTGGTATTTAATTTAAATAATTTCAATTAACGAAATTAACATATTTGGAACGTTTTGTTCTTAATATTATTGTAATTTATTTTACTATTTTCGTTTTGATAATAAATGTAATTTGATATATAAAAATGAATAAATTTGCTTTCATAATTCATTAAAATATAAATCTTCCTAATTTATGAAAAATTTAAAAATTAATTTTCTTTGTGCCGTTACTATCCTTCTTTTTGCAAGTTGCAACAAAAAGGAAATAACTTTTTCAGATCCATTGATAACCAATAGGGATACTACTTTAAACCCTGGTGATAACTTCTTTTATTATGCAAATGGCGGTTGGTTCAAAAGGAATCCAATTCCATCTACCGAAAAAAGTAATGGAATTTTCAGAACAATTGGTGATACAATAAATAGCCAAATTAAGCAAATTTGTGAAAAAGCTGCTGCTGATAACGCTTCCGCAAAAGGCAGTAATAAACAAAAAATTGGAGATTTTTATGCTTCAGGAATGGATACTATCGCTATTGAGAAAGCGGGTATTTCGCCATTAAATAATGAATTAAAAGCCATAGAAACAATCAATAATATTCCTTCGTTGATGACAACAATTGCCCATTTACACACTATTGGAGCAAGTCCAGCATTTAGTTTTTATTTATCGCAAGATGATAAAATCAGTACAAAATATGCTTTATTTTTTGGACAAGGAGGTCTGGGATTAGGGCAACGTGACTATTATTTTAATACCGATATAGAGACGGTGCAAATTAGAAATGAATATGTAAAACATTTGCAAGCAATGTCAAAATTGATGGGCAATGACGAAGCTGAATCATTGAAATCAGCTCTCTCGATAATGAATATCGAAACTGATTTGGCGAAAGCCTCACGAAAATTAGAAGCTCTGAGAGACCCAATAAAGAACTATAATAAGATGTCTGTTTCAGATTTTAATAAACTGACGCCTACTATTTCTTGGACTTCTGTTTTGGTAACTCTCGGCGCTGCAAAAGCGGATAGTGTTATTGTTGGCCAACCAGAATTTTATAAATCTTTGAATGAATTAGTTAAAAAAAATTCTATTCAAGATTGGAAAAAATATTTAAAATGGGATTTAGTTAACAGTTACGCTTCCTATTTGAATCAATCCATTGAGCAACAAAATTTTAAGTTTTATTCGACCGTTTTAAATGGTGTTTCAAAACAAAAACCAAGATGGAAACGAGTAGTTGGTCAGACTGATAGTTCGTTAGGCGAATTGATAGGTCAGGTTTATGTTGCAGAATATTTGCCAAAAGGCTCTAAAGAAAAATTATTAGAAATTGGAAATAATATCCGTGAAGTGTATGCTTTGCATATTCAAAAATTAGATTGGATGAGCGACATTACCAAACAAAAAGCATTACACAAACTAAACAAAATCGTAATGAAAGTGGGTTATCCAGACAAATGGAAAGATATGAGTCAGCTAAAAATTGACAGAAATTCTTACTGTTCCAATGTGATGAAAGCCAATGCATGGGAATATAATTATATGATTTCAAAATATGGAAAAGTTGTCGATAGGAGCGAGTGGAGTATGAATCCGCAAACCTATAATGCGTATTATAATCCTAGCAATAACGAAATTGTGGTTCCAGCGTGTAATATATTAGTCCCTGGTTTTGAAGGAAGAATGCCTGATGATGCTATTTTATACGGAATTATTGGAGGTTCAACTTTCGGACATGAAATCACACACGGATTTGATGATCAAGGGAGTCAGTATGACGAAAATGGAAATTTGAATAATTGGTGGACACCCGAAGATTTGAAAAAATTTCATGAAAAAACAAAATTGATAGTTTCGCAATTTAATGAATATACAATTTTGGGCGATAAACACATCAATGGAGATGCGACTCAAGGAGAAAATATTGCTGATTTGGGAGGGGTTGTCATGGGATTTGAGGCCTTCAAAAAATCGAAACAATATAAATCAAAACAAAAAATCAGTAATCTCACTCCAGAACAACGATACTTTTTAGCTTATGGATATGCGTGGATGGTGAACATTAAAGACGAAGCTTTAGCCAGTCAGATTATGACCGATGTTCACGCTCCGGCTCAATTTAGAATAAATGGTCCATTAAGTAATAATGTTGATTTTTATAAAGCATTTAATATAAATAAAAACGATAAAATGTTTCGACCAGAGGCACTTCGTGTAGTGATTTGGTAGAAAAAGAAGAATTTTTTAGATAGAAACCGCTTTAGCAATAAAGCGGTTTTTTTTTATATAATAAAAAACAGAAATGTCAACTTGTCAGATTTAAAATAAAATTTATCGATATAACTGACAATATTATTTCATTTTCTGTAATGGCATAAAGATTGACTTAT
>CAIJXW010000121.1 GCA_903824755.1 uncultured Bacteroidota bacterium
TGTTCTGCAAACTATTTCGTAATTTTCAACTTTTAAGAAAAGAATTATGAGCAAAAGAATTAGAAAACCAGTAAAAAAACAACTGGATTTTACCGATAAAATTTTAAAAATACTATCGCAAAATGAAAATAAATTATTCAATTATAAACAAATTGGGGCTAAATTAGAATTAGATGATACACAAAGTCGTAATCAAATAATAAAAGATTTAAAAGTATTAGCCTCCCAAAAAAAAATAGAAGAAGTAGAACCAGGAAAATATGTAGTAGTTGGATCAAGTAAAGATTATTATGAAGGAAAAATAGACATGACGGGTCGAAAAACAGCTTATTTTGTCTGTACAGAATTTGAAGAAGATGTTTTTATTCCAACAAATAATTTGAATCATGCTTTAGACGGAGACACGGTTAAAGTTTACGTTTATAATAGAAGAAAAGGAAAAAAAGTTGAAGGAGAAGTTATTGAGATTATAGAACGAAAAAAAACAGATTTTGTAGGGGTTATAGATATTCAAAAGAATTTTGCTTTTGTTTCTACTGCAAACCCAAAAATGTATACCGATATTTTTATTTCTAAAGAAAAATTAGGAGATGCAGAAAACGGCGATGTTGTTTTGGTTCATATAGAAGATTGGCCAACTCGCGCTGATAGCCCCTTTGGTAAAGTTGTTAAAGTTTTAGGAAAACCAGGTCATCACGATACTGAAATTCACGCTATTCTTGCAGAATATGGACTTCCAGCAGAATTTCCTATAGATGTAGAAACGTATGCTCAAAAAATAGATACATCGATTCAAGAAAAAGAAATTAAAAATAGACGTGATATGCGTGATATTTTAACTTTTACAATTGATCCAAAAGATGCAAAAGATTTTGATGACGCCCTCTCTTTTCAAGTATTAGAAAACGGAAATTTTGAAATTGGTATCCATATAGCTGACGTTTCATTTTATTTAAAAGAAGGAACAATACTAGATGACGAAGCCTATCAACGTGCTACATCAGTTTATTTAGTAGATCGTGTCGTTCCAATGTTACCAGAGGTATTATCAAATTTTGCTTGTTCGTTGCGACCAAATGAAGAAAAATATACTTTCTCGGCGGTTTTTGAAATTTCTAAAGATGCTCAGGTAGTAAATCAATGGTTTGGAAGAACTGTAATTCATTCTAATCAAAGATTTTCTTATGAAGAAGCCCAACAAATTATAGAAACAAAAAAGAATTTTATTCCAGAGATAATTTCAATTACTGGTGCCGCTTATACTGTTTCAGATGAAATTGTTGCTGCCACTCTAAAATTAGATGAGTTAGCAAAAATACTAAGAAAAAAAAGAATGATAAACGGAGCAATATCGTTTGATAAAGTAGAAGTAAAATTTAATTTAAATACAAAACACGAGCCAATAGGAGTTTTCTTTAAAATATCAAAAGATGCAAATCATTTGATTGAAGAATTTATGTTGTTAGCAAATAAAAAAGTAGCAGAATTTATAGGAAAACAAAAGAAAACCTTTATTTATCGTATTCATGACGAACCAAATATTGATAAATTAGTTTCACTTCAAACCGTAATAGCAAAGTTCGGCTATAAAATAAATCTAAAAAGTAAAGATGAAATTTCTAAATCTTTAAATCTTTTATTAAACGATGTAGTAGGAAAAAAAGAGCAAAACATGATTGACACCCTGACAATTAGAACGATGAGTAAAGCAAAATATTCTACCGAAAATATAGGACATTATGGATTAGCATTCGATTATTATTCTCACTTTACTTCCCCGATTAGGCGTTATCCAGATGTGATGGTTCATCGTTTATTGCAATATTATTTAGATGGTGGAAAATCGGCTGATGAAGATGTTTTTGAAACAAAATGTTTACATTCTTCCACAATGGAGGGATTAGCCACAAACGCAGAGCGAGATAGTATAAAATATATGCAAGTTCGATACATGCAAGATCATCGAGATCAAGAATTTTTAGGTGTTATTTCCGGTGTAACAGAGTGGGGAATTTTTGTAGAGATTATTGAAAATAAATGTGAAGGTATGGTAAGAATTGGAGAAATAAAAGAAGATTATTACACATTTGACGAAAAACAATATGCTTTAGTAGGAGCAACAACAGGTAGTTTATTACAATTGGGAGACGAAATTTATGTTAAAGTAAAAAATGCTGATTTAGTAAAAAAACAATTGGATTTCCATTTTATCAGAGCTAATAATTAAAATTAAAATATTAAGTATATTTGAAAAATCAAATCTATTTTAATAGAAAAACACATATATGATTCAAGATATATTAACCGGAATACCGCTTGGAATTTTTTTAAGTTTTCTAATTGGTCCTGTTTTTTTTGTTTTACTCGAAACCAGTGCCGTCAAAGGATTTAGAGCTGCTTTAGTTTTTGATTTAGGTGTTGTTTTAGCAGATATTATTTTTATTGCAATCGCCTATTTCAGTAGTTATCGACTGATTCAATCGATAAAAAACGATCCTGCCATTTTTATTTTTGGTGGAATTCTAATGCTTACTTATGGTGTGATTTCGTTTATAAAACTTCGTAAAATAAACACCAACCTTAACGAAGAAGATTTTGATATTGTTTTACTAAAAAAGAATTATAGCGCACTTTTTTTTAAAGGTTTTCTTTTAAATTTTATTAATGTTGGCGTCCTTTTATTTTGGTTTTTAATACTAATTACAATTGGGCCAAAACTTGAATTAGAAAACGCAAGAATGTTTACTTTTTTTAGTTCTGTAATTGCTACATATCTTATTGTTGATATGGGTAAAATGTTATTAGCTAAACAGTTAAAACACAAAATGACGCCTATAAATATTTTAAAAATAAAAAAAATAATTAGCTTTTTACTCATTCTTTTTGGAATTGCAATTATGCTCCAAGGTTGGTTTCCTAGTGATCAAAAAATGGTAAAAAAAGCACTAGAAAAAATGGAATAAATAAAAACAAAACAGTTTTATATTTTTAAAAAGTAGTTCAGAATATGTATTACCAATAATAACAAGTTTCTAGTATCTTTGCTTTATGTTGTTTTCTCAAATTTTAGGACAAGATTATATAAAAAAACATCTTACAGAAAGTGTCCCTTTGGGCAGAATTCCACACGCACAGTTGTTTGTGGGGCCAGAAGGTAGCGGAACTTTATCGATGGCGATTGCCTATTCTCGTTTTATTTTGTGTCAAAACCAAGGCAATGAAAACCAAGGCGGAAACCCTTCCTGTAATCTCAAATTTGAACATTTTTCACATCCAGATCTTCATTTTATTTTTCCGACCGTAACGACCGTTGATGTAAAGTCCAAACCAAAAAGTAGCGATTTTGTTACAGAATGGCGGTCTTTTATTTCAGAAATGCCTTATGGCGGTCTTTTTGATTGGTATAAAAAACTAGGGGTTGAAAACAAACAAGGCGAGATTAGGGTGGATGATGCTGCGGATATTTTAAAATCTTTTTCTCTAAAATCTTATGAAGGAGGGTATAAAATTATGATTGTTTGGATGGCCGAAACCATGAATGTTTCTGCTTCCAACAAGCTTCTAAAAATGTTAGAAGAACCAGAAGAAAAAACACTTTTTATACTTATTACCGAAAATGAATCTCGAATTATTCAAACAATTCGCTCCCGTTGTCAGGTTTTACACTTTATAGGATTACCAGAACAAATTATTGCCGATGCGTTAATTTCCAATTATGACATTGATTTAAAAACAGCACAAAAAACAGCCCACCAAGCGCAAGGAAACTGGAATAAAGCCCAGCAATTACTAACCCAAGACAACGAGGACTTGCCTTTTGAAGAGTGGTTTGTTTTATGGGTTCGGGCGGCTTTTCGGGCTAAAGGAAATGCTTCGGCTATTCAAGATTTGATACTTTGGAGCGATCAAATTGCTGGTTTAGGTCGAGAAGCGCAAAAAAAATTTCTTCATTATTGTATTGAAATGTTTCGCCAAGCGATGCTTCTAAATTATCAAACTCCAGATTTAGTATATCTAGAGTCTCAAAAAGATAATTTTAAACTTCAAAATTTTGCTCCATTTGTTAATGGTAATAATATAAATGATATATTTAATGAAATTTCTGATGCTGTTTATCACATTGAACGCAATGGAAACGCAAAGATTATTTTGACCGATTTATCAATAAAACTAACCCGATTAATACATAAAAAATAAAACTATGAACTATATTGCCTCTGTTTTAGTGTTGCTTTTTCTTGCTTTAACCTTTATTCAATCTAGCTATGACAAAATTTTTTATTGGAAAGATAATGTTGCTTGGCTCAAAGGACATTTTTCAAAAACTCCTTTAAAAAACGTTGTTCCTTATGCACTTTTTCACGTTTTAGTAATGGAGTTAATTTCTAGTATTTTATGCGTTGTTGGCTGCATAGAAATATTCATCAATAACGGAAGAACATTTGGTTTTTATGGCGCTATTTTTTCCTGCATCACTTTATTAATGTTGCTTTTTGGACAACGTATCGCAAAAGATTATGATGGCGCTAGAACGATTGTAATTTATTTTATACCTGCTGTTATGGCTGTTTTTTGGCTTAATTAATCAACACAGACAAGGCTCGCCTTATGAATTCTAAATTCGTTTCACGTGAACAAACACGATGACAAACGTAAAGCATATTCTGCGGCTTCGGATATAGTTTGCATTGGCATAAATTTATTTGTTGAAAGTACACCTTTTTATTAGAACTAATGCTTTTTTATTAAAAAAAATGCCTTCATAAAAGAAGGCATTAAATTTTCGAAGAAATTCAACTATTTATTTTTTGGTTGCGGCGTTGGTTTCTTTTTTAGATTCTAATTTTTCTCCCGAGCTGTATTTTTTATTTAATAATTTTACAACCTCATCTGTAATATCATATTTTTCTTTTGCATATAGAATAGATGCCGCTTCGCCTGTCCCATAAACATAGTCATACCCTTTTTCTTTACTGTATTCTTTAATGAATTTTTTCACATTACTAACCAAAGAATCCATTTCTACGCCACTTTCTTGTTGTAATTTTTGAACTATTTCTTGTTCTGCATATTGAAGTTGCTGTTGTCTTTGTTGTAATTCTGCGCCTTTTTGCTGAGCCCATGCTTGACCGTTTGCTTTTGCATTTCTTTCAAAATTTGAAGCTTCCGCTTTAAAACGAGCTACTTCTAAATCTAATTGGCGTCCCTGTTCTTCCGATTTAGATTTAAATTTTGCTTCAATGTCTTTTGCTTCAGTATAGTTTTTTAATAATTCCGAAGTGTCAATATATGCCGTTTTAAAAGATTCTGCTTTTGTCGCCTCTTTGCATGAAATTATCGAAATTGCGATGCCGATTATTAGAATTGTTTTTTTCATTATTTTTTATTGATGATTTATTTTTTGTAAAAGTATTAAAATAAAATAAACAAATTTTATAATTGAATACATCATTTTTTGTTATATAGTTTTTGTTTATGGTTTTGCGAAGAAGTATAACAAACACCTATTAAAAACAACTCAAAATACCGCCTTTTAATTAAGTCATTTATTTTTTTACGACAAATATATTCAACCCACTAAAAAACACCGTTTAAATCGCTTTAAAATAGTTTTTACGGTTTTTTAATGATATAAATTAAAGAAGAATACTCCATATTTTGTTTTGCTTGCCAGTTGGAATGAAATCCAACCAAAAAAGCGTTTACAAGATTCATTTTTCCTGTTTTATATTTTTCTGACAATAAACTGACATAGTAAGCATCAAATTTCATCGGAAGAATTTTTGTCAGATTTAAATTTTCTGCCTCAAATAGTTTTTCAATTGCTTTTTTTGAAAAATGCCAAACATGTCTAGGCGCATCAAAAGCGGCCCAATATTCGTTATAATATTTTGCATCAAATGAATTAAAATTTGGCACTGCAATAATTATTGTTCCGCCAGGTTTTATTAATCTCTTTAATTCTTTAATTTGAATTTCTAAATCTAACACGTGTTCTAAAACGTGCCACATCGTAATTATATCAAAAGAATTATCCGCCAATAATTCTGTTTTTTCTATTATTTTAATTCCTTTTTTTATTGCTAATTCTTTTGCTTTTTGGTTGGGTTCAAATCCGATAGTTTTCCATCCACTACTATTTGCTGCCAATAAAAAATCACCTGTTCCTGATCCGATATCTAAAAGATTTCCTTTTGAAGGGGAGCATGATTTAATTATTTTCAGTTTCTTTTTTAAGGCAATGTTTTTAATAAATTGATAAGTTTTTTCAAACAACGACCTTTTCCCGTCTGTATGAGAAATATAGTCTTCGCTCTCATAATATTTTGAAATTTCTTCTGAATTAAGTTTAGGGAAAGTCATCAACATATCTGTTTTTTCATTGTGAATCAAGTCAAACATTTCTTCCGATACAGAAAAATCTTTTACCTTTAAATACACTTTTGTTTCTTTGCTTTCCATTTTTAATTACGGTCTTTGTTTTTATTTTTTTATTTTAATTTTTATTTTCCTAACATTGACAGGGCTTTGTGGGATAGTTTCACGTGGAACAATATTAACGACCCATGTGAATCAACAACACCGAAATGTCGCTTGGCGATACCCCGCTGATTCTTGATGCCTGTGATATTGTTACTGGTCGAATTTTTGAAAGCTTTTGTTTTGCCTCAATTGACATCGATTTGATTTTGTTATAATCAAAACTTTCTGGAATTTTTACGTCCTCTAATCGGGTTAATTTGTCTGCATTGTTTCGCTCTTTTTCTATATAGCCTGAATATTTTACTTGTATTTCTGCCTGCTCTAATATCTCTTGATCAATAGGATTATTAGTAAGATATTCTTTTACTTTTTCAAATTTTAAAATGTCTTCAAGTTCAATTTGAGGCCTAGAAAACACCTTAAACATTTTGTCGCCTTGTGTTATTAAGGCCGTTTCTTTTGCTTCCAAAATAGGATTTGTTTCCGCAACAGTAACGCTCGTTTCTTTAAAAAAAGCAACCATTTTCTCAGACTCTTTTAATTTGAATTCCATTCTTCTTAACCTCTTTTCTGATGCTAATCCAATTTTGTGAGACATTGGAGTAAGTCGAAAATCCGCATTATCTTGACGTAAAAGTGTTCGGTATTCCGCCCTTGAGGTAAACATTCTATATGGCTCCTCTGTCCCTTTTGTAATTAAATCGTCTATAAGAACTCCAATATAAGCCTCATCGCGCTTGAGTATGAAGGGCTCTTTTTCTTGTATTTTTAGTGCTGCATTTATTCCCGCCATCAATCCTTGCGAAGCTGCTTCTTCATATCCTGTCGTGCCATTTATTTGTCCAGCAAAATAGAGGCCTTCTACGAGCTTTGTTTCTAAGGTGTGTTTTAGTTGTGTTGGCGGAAAATAATCATATTCTATTGCGTATCCTGGTCGGAAAAATTTTACTTTTTCAAACCCAACAACAGATCGCAGTGCTTTAAACTGTATGTCTTCTGGTAATGACGTAGAAAAGCCATTCACATATACCTCTACGGTGTCCCAGCCTTCTGGCTCAATAAATAACTGATGACGCTCTTTGTCTGCAAAACGGTTAATTTTATCCTCAATTGACGGACAATATCTAGGACCAATGCTCTTTATTCTGCCATTAAACATCGGCGAACGATCAAAACCTTCACGCAATATATCATGAACATCTAATGAAGTATAGGTCATGTGACACGATTTTTGATGTGTTAACGGCTTCGTAATGTCCGAATAGGAGAATTTGTCTGGCTTAGAATCTCCTTTTTCTTCATTCATTTTAGAATAATCTAATGATCTTCCGTCCACTCTAGGCGGCGTTCCGGTTTTCATTCTTCCGGACTCAAATCCTGCGTTTACTAAATCTTCCGTTATTCCATAGGCCGCACTCTCTCCTGCTCTTCCGCCTCCAAATTGTTTTTCGCCTATATGAATTAGTCCGTTTAGAAACGTACCGTTTGTTAATACAATTGTCTTCGCTTTGATTTCTAATCCAAGCGATGTTCGAATACCTCTAATTTTACCATTTTCTATTATAATGCCCTTCACCATTTCTTGATAAAAATCCAAGTTTGGTGTTTGTTCTAGCATTAATCGCCAAGTTTCTGCAAAACGCATTCGGTCACTCTGCACCCGAGGCGACCACATTGCGGGCCCTTTTGATTTGTTCAGCATTTTGAACTGTATAGCCGTCATGTCCGAAACGATTCCAGAATAGCCGCCTAATGCATCTATCTCTCGAACAATTTGCCCTTTTGCAATCCCTCCCATAGCGGGATTGCAAGACATTTGAGCTATATTTTGCAAACTCATTGTCACCAATAGCGTTTTTGCCCCCATATTAGCGGCAGCGGCAGCGGCTTCTGAACCTGCGTGTCCAGCACCAACAACAATTACGTCATATTCTTCTTGAAACAATTTATCTAATTTATTAGTTTTGTATAATAGTTAAGTTCCACGTGAAACAAAAGGGTTTTTAATATATAATTATTTTATAATCAATAAGTTATAAATAAA
>CAIJXW010000122.1 GCA_903824755.1 uncultured Bacteroidota bacterium
AAAAATTTATTAAATAATTAATTAGAAATCTTTTATGCTTTATTTTTTGTTATTGTGTTGCTCAAATTTTTTAGCAAATTTTCTTCTAAAAAAAAACATAAAAAGTGCTAATCCAGCAATAATAAAGCTCAGCCAAGGGGTGTCATCTGCGGCATTTAGTTTAGAAAATCCATCATATATAAAATAGATGCAGAAGACCAAATAAACATATTGTGTGTATTTTAAATAATTCATATAATTTGTTTTTTTTTATTGAGATTGTTCGATTTCTCCTGAAATTTTTTGGGAATTTACAACTTTAAAATCTTTGCTAAAATCGATTCCTTCACCATAAGAAACTCCTTTTGGGTCTGTAAATTTAAACTTATTTTCCGTATAAAACCAATTGTTTTTTTGGTCAAAAAATAATTGTTCGGTTTCTAGTTTTTGTCCAAATTCATTTGAAATAACCACATTTCCTTGCAAATCTATAACACTCGTTGCTTTATAACTAACCGCATAATTTGATGTTACAAAGGTTTTCTTTCCGTTAGACTCAAAAAGTGTGACCTGAATTCCTTTTGGAAATTCTGTAAAAGGATAGGTTACTGAGGCATAATCCAACATTTTCGGGCTAATTAATATTGATTTAATAAACCCAGAATCGGTATATTTTAGATTCAAATCATCGGCTTCGCCACTTGGTGAAAATTCAGAAAAATTAATTTTTTGAACTTCTTTAAAATTACTTTCGCAAGAACAAAACAAGATCACCATCATCAACGTGATTGAATAAAATGAAATTGTGCACTTTTTTAAAATCATATTAGTTTTTTGGAACCACAATAGATTCGTTGATCCAGCAAAAGAACGTTATTTTCTTGCCGGCTAGTTTTGCTAATTTAATTTCTGCTGCTTTGGGAGCTTTTTTTAAATATAATGCGGATTGTTGCTGTGCCGATTCTTTTAGTGTTGCATCAGCTTGACCTGCCTTTAGTACTGTTTCGGAGGCCAAATACTGGATTGCTTTTACCTCAAATGGTGTTTTTCCACATTCTTTTGCGCTGTTTGCATAGAGTTGGGCTAACAAAAAATATCCTTTCCCAAATGTTGGTGCTGCCTCGGCTGCTTTCAAAATATATCTTTTTGTTTCCGATTTATTATAATTCATACTTGTTGTGGCGGCCAGATAATAGATAGTTGCCTTTTCATTTGGGTCGGTTGCTAATAGTGCTGCTTGTTCAAAGTATTTTAGTGAAGCGGTTCTATTTGTTGTTGACAAAAGGGCAAAACCCATATAGTATGCCGATTTTGATGTCGGTTTTAGTTTGTGCAACGAGGTTACTATTGATAAAAATAGTGGGTCTGACGATGCGTTTTTAGAAAACAATATTTCGGCTGCATTTTCTAGCCAATAGGTGTTGTTGCTATTATTTTCATAGTTTTTTTGAAAATAAGGAAGCAGTCTTTCTTTTGTAATCACTCCAGAAAGTAAAGCTTCTAATCCGTCTTTCACTCTTTTATAATCACTAGAATCTGTTTGATTTGATTTTTTTGAAGCTAAATCTAGTTGACCCAACATTGCTCCATATTTTGCAATAATTTCGTCAATTTGAAGACCATTTGGATTGTTTTTCATTTTTGTATAAAACAAATCAAAATAGATATATAACGCCGATGGGTTGGTGAATTTATCTGGTGTGTTTTGAAAAATTTTATCGAAAATTTGAAATTTTTCTTCGGCAGTGCCTAAGTCATTGTCTTGCAAAAGCAGTCCTTTTTTGACTTGATTCTCTTGATTATTCAAAGGGAAATTGGCGTCATATTCGTCATATAATGACATTAAATTCCGAACGCTTTTTTCTTTTTCTTCTGGCGTAGTAGCACTATCAATATAGTAGGTTAATAGTGTTTCGCCCGAGGTATAGATTGTCTCGTTTAGCGTTGGACATTTTTCTTTAACGTCTAACCATAGCAAATTTGCATCGTCAAATTTTAGTATTTTTATTAATTCATTGGCTTTAGCTAGCTTTTCGGCACAAATAATTTCTTTCTTTTGAGCATTGGCGAACAAAATGCAACAAAACATTAATACACAAGTGAATTTTGTTTTCATAGTTTTTTTTTTACTAGTAATATAATTTTTTCACGAACCATTTGTCGTTAAATGAAAGTCCGATAGAAATGTTTGCATAATTTTCTAACACTAATCCAGCACTGGTTGTTCCTCGTTTTCCTAATTCAAATCCTATGTTAACATTAGAGAAGCTTCCCGTTATTGGGATTCCTAAGCCTAATGTCAACCCATAGTCATTGATGGATTTATCGTTAATTATTAGTCCTGTATTTTCATATCGTAATCCAGCTCGGTAGGTAAATTTTTCTAAATATTTTGAAAATGAATTATAATTTGGGATAAAATAGCCTCCAAGGGTATATTTAGTTGCGTTTTCAAATTTTACGTTGCTTATATCGTTAAATCTGTTTCCAAGGTTACTACTTCTTTGATTGGTTATTTCGGTACCAATTAACCATTTTTTCTGTTGTCCAATTGCAACTCCAAACGCCAATTTGCTGGGTAATTTTAAAGTCGTATTGTCAACGGGAATTTCTAACGGGTCAATTTGTATTTCTGTTCCGGAAGCAGAATATTGAACAGACGAAATTGTTCTAGAATTTGATGACCTTAAATTGCCTTGAGTCGCATAGGTCAAACTACCTAAAAGGGTAAGTTTATTATTTATTTTTGTTTGATAATTTAATCCTAATGTAGTAGAAAAGCCATAGATATCTGACTTGTTATTTTCTTTCGAACCATATTGAACATCTTGAATATATTTAATTCCATTGGTTTCAATTTTTCCAAAATAATAACTCATATCAGCACCTAAACTTAATTTTGGTAAAATTTGATATCCAAAACCAAAGAATACTTTATTTATTCCGCCTGTTCCTGTATATTTTTTAATCGTAATTGGATCTTCTGTTGTTGTGGATTGTATTTTATATCCCACAGAGGAATATGGTACTAAACCAAAACCAACGCCTCCTTTTCTAAAAGGAAGTCCAATGGCTAAATAATCTAGAGCAGTTCTTCTTGCATTTTCTTTTTGGCTATTTGTTTCTAATTTCGTAGTTAGATAGCTTGCTCCGACCGTAAAAGAAGTCAGCTTTAATGCAGCATAAGACGCGGGGTTTTGAAAATTGATATGAATACTATCCGAAGCAACTGTTAGACCTCCCATAGCTCGATTTTCGGCAGTGCCTTTAAATTTTACATCGCCAAGACCATAGAAAGAATAGGGTGAAGAGGTTCCTTCTTGAGCAAATGTTACTAAAGTAAAGAGAAATACAATTGGAACTAGAATATTTTTTATCATTTTTTTATTTTATATTGATAGGTTTGACACAAACTCTCTAGCAGAAAGTTTGAATTGGCAAATATGGTATTTTTTAATCGTTTAGCCAAAAATTCTGCGTCTCCGCCCGTTAAAATTATTATAAAATTTGAATACTTCTTTCGATATTGTTCAATAAAGCCATCTAATTCATGAACAACACCATTAATTACGCCCGAATGAATTGCGTTTTTTGTTGAATTTCCAATTATGTCAAAGTCATTATCTTTTTCAAACAGTTTCTTAAAGTCTTCAAGGTCTAATAACGGTAGGTTGGCCGTATAATTGTGCAAGGCATGGTATCGCAAATGAATTCCAGGCGAAATTGCACCGCCAAGATAAGTGTCGTTTTCGTCTATAAAATCATAGGTGATGCAAGTTCCGGCATCAATAACAAGTCGATTTTGTTTTGGGAATTTTAACACCGCACCCAAAGCTAGAACCATTCTGTCGATTCCTAGAGTTTTCGGTGTTTGATATAAATTTTGAAAAGGTACTGAAAATTCATTATCAATAATGTGAACTTTAAGTTGATTATTGAAGGCAGAAAAATCATTTTTATTGAGTTTCCCAACAGAAGCTACAATCAAATCGGTACAATTTTGATGCTTTGTTAGTATTGAATTCATATTTTTATTGAAATCCAAAACAGCAAATGCAAACTGCTCTACAAGGTTAGTTCCCTCAAAGACAGCAGCTTTAATTCTAGTATTTCCAACATCGATTGCTAACAGCATAAATAACATATTAAAGATGCGAAGGTACGAATTGATTTTTTTTAATATTTGTTTTGTATAAATTAAAAATCGTTCTATATTTGCACCCGCGAAAGCAAGGTACCTTAGCTCAGATGGTAGAGCAATGGACTGAAAATCCATGTGTCCCTGGTTCGATCCCTGGAGGTACCACAAAAAACATCCCTAATCACTTACAAATCAAGTAGTTAGGGATTTTTTGTATCTAAGGGGGACTTGAAAGGGGACTCGTTTAGCTTAATGGATTTTAATATAAATTAATTAAAATATTAACTAATAAAATAAAAAAACCCACTGAGTAGTGGGTTTTTAAAGGTATTAAAATAAGATTTTAGTTTAGTTTAGCGTAAACATCCTCTCTTAAATAAAGAACACGCCCACCAACTTTTTTAGAAACAAGTACTTTTTTCTTTTCCCAGTTGAATAGTGTAACAAGTGAAACGTTCAAAAGATTACTTACTTCTTCTCTGGTCATTAATTCTGACTGTGGTTTTGCATTTTGGATATTATTAACCATACCATATATTTTTTGCAACTCTGCTGCTACTGTATTTTTAACTAAATTTTCAAAATCTTCTTTTGAAAATTCTAATACTCTGAAATTTGACTCAATCATAGTTATATATTTTAAATAATTGAGGTAATATTCGCCATACCTAATGCGGGGTTTTTTCGGTTTCCTCGTTTATTTTTGCTATTATGCTACACTTTCTAATTCTGACAATCTTATTTCAGATGCCATTACGTACTCGGGATTAAATTCATATCCAACATATTCTCTATCCAATTTCACACTAACTTCACCTGTAGTCCCTGTGCCGTTGAATAAATCAAGAACGGTGTCTCCGGGTCTTGTAGTTGATAAGATTGGTATCATCGGAATTACTTCTGGAAACACTGCAGTATGATTTAAGAAAAAAAATCCTCTCTGCTCGCACAACTTTCTTAAGTGTTGAGTAGTTGCAACATTAGTTCTAACCACCCCATCTCTAAAATCCATTCCAGAAATTAACTTTGGGAATAGATTGTTAGTCCCATATGAAAATGTATTTGTTTGGTCATTCACTCCATCTAACCATGAATCATCATAATAGAAGTTCTTTGATTTCACAAAGTGAAACAAGTATTCGTGGGAGCGAACTGATCGTTTTCCAGGAGAATATTTTGGGTTAGTTTTTGTCCACAAAATTTCATCATTTAGAATCCATCCTCTATTAATCATTTCAATAACAAATCTTTGTGGGATAGCTTGATAAGCTCCATCTCTGCAAGTATCATTTATATTCACATACATTGAACCTTCATCT
>CAIJXW010000123.1 GCA_903824755.1 uncultured Bacteroidota bacterium
ACTCCCTCTTTTGCTTTACCTCCAATGCATTGGGTGCGGAGTTGCACATGCATTCATCGACGAATTTTTCAGCTCAAAAAATTTTCAAGATCCCGCGATGTTTCGGGTGCAAATATACAACCAAAATAGATAATTGCAACTTTAATTATGAAAAATAATATATTATTTACTAATTATCTAGCTACTAGCGGTTTATTATAAGCTATTTCTTATAAAAATCAAATCACAGAAAACCCACAAAATGAATTGTGCTAATTCATAAATAGGCAATTCAAATAATCTATCTATAATCATTACCTTTGCCAAAAAAAACATTAAAATGGTACACAAGGCAGGTTTTGTAAACATTATTGGAAATCCAAACGTAGGAAAATCAACCTTAATGAACGCTTTTGTAGGCGAAAGACTCTCGATAATTACATCAAAAGCCCAAACTACACGCCATAGAATACTCGGAATTGTCAATGGAGACGACTTTCAACTAATATTGTCAGACACGCCAGGAATCATAAAACCAGCCTACGAAATGCAGGAATCGATGATGAATTTTGTCAAATCCGCCTTCGAAGATGCCGATATTTTAATATATATGGTCGAAATAGGAGAGCAAGAACTAAAGGACGAAGCGTTTTTTAATAAAATAATCCACGCAAAAATCCCTGTTTTATTGTTGCTCAACAAAATTGACAACTCCAACCAAGAACAACTTGAAGAACAAGTAGCCTTCTGGTCAGCCAAAGTTCCAAACGCAGAAATATTCCCAATTTCAGCACTACAAAACTTTAATGTTCCAGAAACCTTCAGCAGAATCCTAGAACTCTTGCCAGAATCGCCAGCCTATTATCCTAAAGATCAACTAACAGACAAGCCAGAACGGTTTTTTGTTAACGAAACAATTCGCGAAAAAATCCTACTCAATTATAGCAAAGAAATCCCATATGCAGTCGAAATCGTAACCGAAGAATTCTTTGAAGACGAAGCAATAATTCGGATTCGCTCGCTGATAATGGTCGAAAGAGACACCCAAAAAGGTATCATCATCGGACACAAAGGAGCCGCGTTAAAAAAAGTAGGCGTAGAATCCCGAGCTGATTTAGAAAAGTTTTTTGGCAAACAAATTCACATCGAATTATATGTCAAAGTCAACAAAAATTGGCGAAGCAACACAAATATGCTAAAACGTTTTGGCTACAATCAATAGAATTATGGCGTGACCACAAGGGCAGGCTATCCATTTCAATCTTTGTTGCCATAAAAAGGCAACAAAGGATTTCCATTTCTATCCTTCACGCATTTAACCAGACGAAAATACCAAAAATCAAAATTCCCAAATCCACATTTTATAACTACATTTGCAAAATAATTGAAAAATAATTATGAATAATATTGTCGCAATCGTAGGAAGACCAAACGTTGGAAAATCAACCCTTTTTAATCGATTGATTCAAAGAAGAGAAGCTATCGTAGATTCAGTATCAGGCGTTACTAGAGATAGAAACTACGGAAAAAGCGAATGGAACGGAAAAGAATTTTCAGTCATAGATACCGGAGGATATGTCCGCGGATCAGACGATGTGTTTGAAGCCGAAATTAGAAAACAAGTCGAACTAGCAATAGACGAAGCAGACGTAATCATATTTGTTGTGGACGTAGAAGAAGGAATCACCCCAATGGACGATGCCGTAGCACGACTATTACGGAAAGTGACAAAACCCGTTTTATTAGCCGTAAACAAAGTAGATAACTCCATGCGTGAAAAAGACGCAATCGAATTTTATAACCTCGGACTAGGCGAATATTTCACCTTTGCCAGTATTTCAGGAAGCGGAACAGGTGATCTACTAGATGCACTAATAGACGCTTTTCCAATAAAACCAGAACCAACACAAGAAGAATTAGAATTACCTCGGTTTGCAGTTGTTGGTCGTCCAAATGCAGGAAAATCAAGCTTCATAAATGCCCTTATCGGAAAAGATAGATACATCGTTACCGATATTGCAGGAACAACAAGAGATGCCATTGATACAAAATTTGACCGATTCGGATTCGAATTTAATTTGGTCGATACAGCAGGAATTAGAAGAAAAGCAAAAGTAAAAGAAGACCTCGAATTTTATTCTGTCATGCGTTCCGTTCGAGCCATCGAGCATGCCGATATTTGCATATTAATTATCGATGCAACAAGAGGATTTGAAGGGCAAGACCAAAGCATTTTTTGGCTTGCCGAAAAAAACAGAAAAGGAGTAGTCATTCTCGTAAACAAATGGGATCTTGTCGAAAAAGACACCATGTCAACACGAGATTATGAAGAAAAAATTAGAAAAGAGCTAATGCCATTCACCGATGTGCCGATTCTTTTTGTATCCGCAATCACAAAACAACGTTTGTTGAAAGCTCTTGAAGCAACAGTTCAAGTTTTTGAAAACCGAAAACAAAGAATTCCAACTTCAAAATTCAACGATTATATGTTGAAAGTAATCGAAGGATATCCACCACCAGCATTGAAAGGAAAATATGTGAAAATAAAATATTGTATGCAATTGCCAACACCAACACCTCAGTTTGTGTTTTTTGCAAATTTACCTCAATATGTAAAGGAAGCCTATAAACGTTTTCTGGAAAATAAAATCCGAGAAAAATGGGATTTTTCGGGTGTTCCAATAGATATTTATATCCGAGAAAAGTAAAAGAGTTAAATTTTAGCAGACTAAATAGTTATTTTGATACTAAATCACTTACTTCGCTGTTATAACTAATAAGTTACATCAGCGAATTTTTTTATGACAAAAATCCATTTTCTAATTGTAATGGCATTCAGTAGTTTTTCTGTTTTTTCACAAAACACTATTATTTTAAAAGGTAAAATAATTGATCAAAAAGACCAAGCACTTGAGTCGGCAACTGTTTATATATCAACCATAAAAGACTCGCTAGTCCTTGATTATACCATCACAGATAAAAACGGATACTTTAAAATAAATTTAAAAAAAACCTCAAAGCCAGTCTTTTTGAAAATAGCATATCTAGGATTTCAAACCTATAAGCAGGAACTTAAAGAAATTCAAGAGGATAAAAATTTTGGTAATATCAAACTTTCAACAAACTCAAATACACTCAGCGAAATAACAATCAAAAGTGAATCCCCACCGATTAGAATAAAAAAAGACACACTCGAATTTAATGCATCTTCATTCAAAGTACGCCCAGATGCAAATGTAGAAACCCTACTAAAACAGTTGCCAGGAGTAGAAATTGATACCGATGGGAAAGTTATCGTCAACGGAAAAGAAGTCAATCAAATTCTAGTGAACGGCAAACCCTTTTTTGATAAAGATGGAAAAATAGCACTTCAAAATTTGCCTTCCGACATAATAAAGAAAGTTCAAATTACGGACACAAAAACCAAAAAAGAAGAACTCGCAAAACAAGCTGCAACATCAAATAATGCAAGTATAAACCTTACAATTGATGAAAAGAAAAACAAAGGTCTGTTTGGGAAATTAATGGCGGGACGAGGTTCAGAAAAAAGATATGAAAGTAGTGCATTGATAAATTATTTCAAAAGCAAACGAAAAATAAGCTTATTAGCTTCTTCCAACAACATCAACTCAACAGGGTTTTCTATGGATGAAGTTTTTGATAATATGGGAGGTGGCCGAAACAATAATGCCTACTATAATAGCGATGGGAGCTTCGGTGTTGGCAATATGCGATTTGGTGGCGGAAAAGGAATAACAAAATCCAATATGGTTGGTTTGAATTATTCTGACGAACTAATAAAAGATTTTCAATCCACTGGAAGTTACTTCCATACCGATTCAAATACCGAAAACAATAATAAAAGAATAGTAATAAACTTATTGCCTTCAGGAAACTTTACTACAAATTCAAACTCACAAACCATAGAAGATCGAGTTAACAATAATTTGAATTTCGAATTTGAATATCCCATTGATTCAACGGCAAAAATTATAATTATCCCAAAATTTTCTAAGGTTAACAACAAGTATAAATCATATTCAACGCAAGAATCGGTCGATAATTTTAATCAAACATTAAACAAAAGCGACTCAGATTCTTTCGAAGATTCTGAGAAAAATAATTTTTCAAATGCCATCGATTTCAACAAATTATTCGGGCAAAAAGGGAAAATGTTAAGCATTTCTTTGAACAATAAAAATGCGAATACGATTTCAAATTCCTTGTTAAATTCAAATACTACTTTTTTTCAAAATAATACGCCCGATGACATTCGAAATCAAACCAATAAAAGCAGAACTATAAACGATGTTTATTCTGCCGAAATTGAGTTTGCACAACCAATATCAGACTCGGCAAAAATTAATTTAGCCTTCAATTATAATATAGAAAAGATAATAGAAGATCAAAAAACACTAGACTTTGATGCTATTTCTCAATCATATTCAATTCAGAATGATAAACTTACAAATTATCAAACCTCTACTATCAAAACAATTACGCCAAAAATAGGATTATCAATTAACAAAGAAAAATTTGATTTTAGTACAACTTTAGGGCCTTCATTTACTCAATTTGACAATTATTCTTTCTATATGAATAACAAGGTAAATTTGAATAATTCCTATGTTTTACCGTCTATAAATTCGTCCTATAATTATAAATTTTCCAAATCAAAATCTTTTCGAATTAGTTACAATTATGAAATAGACTTTCCTGCATCAAACAGGGTTTTGCCAATTGAAAACCTGGCAAATCCGCTCAATGTTTTTATTGGAAATTCTAATTTAAATCCAGACAAAAATCACAACCTTTTTTTTAGTTTTAGAGATTTTGATTTTGCTACTCGTTCAGGATATACTGTTTATTTTGGAGGAGATTATTTTGATAATCAAGTGGTATCATCATCAGTTTTTGACGAAAACAGAAAACAGATAACGACCTACGAAAATAGTGCTGGAAACTACAGCTTTTGGTTTGGTTCACATTGGAATAAAACAATTAAAATCGAAGAGCATACGATAAAGTTTGGCTTCGGAATTAACGGGACTTTAGGACTTTCAAAAGGTTTTGCAAATCTAATTCAATTTGAATCCAATAATTTATCAGTAACGCCTAGACTAAATTTCACCTACGAATATGGCGAACTTCTCACAATCAATCCTACTTATAACTTGACTTATACCAATTCAAATTATACAAATTATACAATTAATTCGGCTTCTAATGTGCTACACAAATTTAACATTCAAATTACCAATTATTGGCCTTCAAATTGGGTTTTCGGTAATGATTTTGGGTATAATTATAATTCTAATATTGCCGATGGTTTCAAAAAAGATTTCTATTTGTGGAATACCAGTATTTCATATAGTTTTTTTGGCAAAAAAATGACAATAAAAGCTAAAGTTTATGACCTATTAAACCAAAATCAAAGTCAAACCAGAACAATATCGCCCACCACAATTAGAGACGAACAAAATAGTGTCCTGAAGCGGTATATTATGTTTTCGCTTACTTATAAAATAGGAAATTTTGCAGGAAAAGATAAAAAGTCAAATTCAAATAGAGCGAGGTTTTACTAAATGACTACTTATTTTTATGTTTTTTATTCTTGCTTTGTACGCAACATAAAACAATGAATTTTTTGTTTAAATAAAAAAGGCTTCTCAATGAGAAGCCTTTTCTAAATATTTTTACCAGCTGCCACCAGAGCCACCGCCAGAGAAACCTCCGCCGCCAAAACCTCCGCCAAAGCCTCCACCACCAGAGCTTCCGCCAAAACCGCCTCCAGAGTTACCTCCAAAACCACGTCCTAAACTGCTCAAAATGATTACGTCCATAAAGCTAGGCCCCGAACCAGAGTTTCCTGAATTCCCATTTCCTCCACCTTTTATTTTTGATAAAATCACCAAAATAATAATGAAGAAAATGATAAAAGGAAGAACAGGTAATTCCTTGTCTTTTGTTCGTTTGCGCTCGCCTTTATATTTTCCTTTGAAAACACTAAACAAGGCATCGGCACCTTTGTCTAATCCTTTATAGTAGCTTCCTGCTTTAAATTCGGGGGTAATTACATACCGACAAATCTCGCCACCAATTCCCGCCGTTAATTTATCTTCTAGGCCATATCCTGCCGAAATCCATATTTTACGTTCGTCTTTTGCTACCAAAACCAAAACGCCATTATCCTCTTTGGCTTGACCAAGTCCCCATTCTTGAGCCCATTTTGGCGTCAAAATCCCAATGTCTTCGCCCTTCAAACTCTCAATGGTAATCACAACTATTTGAGTAGAGGTTGAATCCGAATAACGAACAAGTTTTTCTTCTAATTGTACTTTCTCAGTTTCGTTTAATAAGGAGGCATAATCATATACGCTAGTTTGAAAACTAGGTTTTTCTGGAATAGTAAATTGTGCAAACCCAAATTGCGAAATCAATAGAGAAATCAGTAATAGGCCGAAATGGAACGTGTTAATTTTATTTTTCATTACCCTCTAGAAATTTCATTCGACAATTCATCAGTATCACCTTCAATCCATGGAAAATGTTTTTGTAGCTGTTCTCCAGCTTTTTGAATTCCATCAACAAAACCTTGTTTGAAATTGCCGCTTTTGAAATGTGTTGCCATAATATTTTTTGTACTTTCCCAAAAATCATTCCCCACCAATTCATTTATCCCTTTATCGCCACAGATAACAAATTGTTTATCCGCAACTGCAAGATAAATAAGAACACCATTTTTGAGTTCTGTCTGGTCCATATTCAATTCTGAAAAAACGATTTTTGCACGATCAAAATGAGCAATTTCGGACGAATTTTCTATATGAACCCGAATTTCTCCCGATGTTTTGCTCTCTGCCAATCGAATGGCTTCTACAATTTCTTGCTCGTCCTCTTTGGATAAAAAACTAGTTGTTTTTGACATTTTATCTCTTTTTAAATTTTCCCTTTTCTAGGGTTGTGGGACTCTAGAATTTTACTTCAACTGGTTTTTCAGCTCCCACTGATGCCTCAAAGTATGGTTTTTCTTTAAATCCAAATGCCCCTGCAAATAATGAATTTGGGAATGTTTTGATGTGAGTATTATACGGCTTCACAGCTTCGTTAAAACGGGTTCTAGAAGTCAATATTTGATTTTCTGTACTCGCTAATTCATCTTGCAATTTCAAGAAATTTTCGTTCGCTTTCAAGTCAGGGTATTTTTCTACCGACACTAATAAACGCGACAAAGAACTACTCACGCCACTTTGAGCCTGATTAAATTGTGTCAATTGCTCTGGAGTAACATTTTTTGGGTCCACGGTCACGGCAGTCGCTTTCGCACGAGCCTCTATAACAGCTGTCAAAGTGCTTTTTTCAAAATCGGCTGCCCCTTTTACGGTATTTACTAAATTGCCAATCAAATCATTTCTTCGTTGATAAGATGTTTGAACATTTCCCCACGATTCATTGATGTTTTGCTCATATACAACTGCAGTATTGTTGATTCCTTTTATCCAACTGTAACCCGCAAAAATAATAACTGCTGCAATAATCCAAGGTAAAAATTTTTTAAAATCCATTTTTGTTTAATTTAAGTATTAATGTTAATTGTTTTTGTTTTATTTATTTATTTATTCTAAAAATTAAAGACCCGATTTTAAGTTCATTAACTGTGCCTTAATCGTTTCTAATTTGCTGATAATTTCAAATTTATCTAGCGTTTTTTTCTGTCCTTCCTTCAAATGAGTTCTTGCTCCCTCCAAAGTAAATCCTCTTTCTTTCACCAAATGATAAATAACCTGAATATTTTTTACATCTTCTGGTGTAAACATTCGATTCCCTTTTGCATTCTTTTTGGGTTTCAAAATATCAAATTCCTTGTCCCAAAACCGAATCAAAGACGCATTAACGTCAAACGCTTTGGCAACCTCGCCAATACTATAATACCTTTTGTCTTTCGAAAGTTCTATATGCATAATTTTCTAAAAATAATTGATACAATTCTAATCCAACGATTGGTTTTCTTGATTTGCAATTTTTGCAATAGCAACATATTCGGCCGCCGAAATATTGCCATAATAAAAATTCAATGGGTTCACAACATTACCGTTTTTATGAACTTCATAATGCAAATGGGGTGCCTCAGATCGCCCTGTACTTCCCACATATCCAATAATATCTCCCCGACTAACACGCTGTCCAATACGAGATTTATACTTACTCAAATGGGCATAAAGTGTCTCATAACCAAAACCATGCCGAATCACAATATGATTCCCAAAGCCCGAAGCCATGTTGTCCGCTCGAGTAACAACACCATCGCCAGTAGCAAAAATTGGTGTCCCCGTTTTGGCCGAAAAATCCATGCCCTCATGAAATTTCCTCACCTTCGTGAAAGGGTCACTTCTATATCCAAAACCTGAAGCCATGTGCCTCAAATTTTCATTTCGTATCGGTTGAATGGCAGGAATAGCCGACAATAACCTGCTTTTTTCCTTGGCCAATTTAAAAATTTCGTCCAACGATTTTGACTGAATCACTAACCGTTTTGACAACACATCAACCCGTTTTGTCGTGTTGATAACCAACTCCGAATTGTCAAAACCAGCCAACTCTTTATATCGATTCACACCACCAAAACCCGCTTTTCGTTGCTCCTCAGGTATCGGAGATGTATTGAAATAAACACGATATAAATTATTATCACGCTCCTCAATACCACCAATAACATCGTCAACTTGATCCATTTTCTTATTCAAAATAGCATACTGAATCTTCAAAACCTCCAGCTCACGAGTCAAAAATTTGTCCTTCGGTGTTTCCAAAAATGACGTATTCAACAACAATATAAAACTCAAAAGTCCAAACAATCCTGACGATAATAAAAACAAAGCAACCATGCCAAATTTCCTGCGTTTGCGGTTTTTTATCCTCCGATAAGCTAAATTTTCAGAATCGTAATAATATTTTACCTTCGACATGTTTTAAAATATGCTATTTTTGCACCTTGCAAGATAAGATTCTTAGAATTACAAATTACATGGCCAACAAATTTAATAAATGTTTTTTCAGTTTGCCATATTATTTAATACAATTTTAAGAGCCTAATCCAGCTGTTCGTTGCAAGTTCTCGATTTGAATTATTTTTTTCTAATGTGCCAGCAGGAGCTTCCTGCGGTCGCTCTGCCGCCACAAGAAAAAATAGAATTCAAATTCTCGAAGCTTTCCACTACCATCTGGGGCAAAATAAATTTCAATAGAATAAGATTATTTCATCGAAACAGTAAAATTTCAACCCAATAATCTTATATTTATTAAAAGTTTTAATTTTTATATTATTTTAATGAAATCACAAGACGTCAGAAAACAATTTCTAGATTTTTTCCAAGCTAAAGGTCATACCATTGTTCCTTCAGCTCCAATTGTTCTAAAAAATGACCCAACCCTAATGTTCAATAACTCAGGAATGGCTCAGTTCAAAGAATATTTTCTAGGAAACGGAAACCCAAAAAGCCCCCGAATTGCAGATACACAAAAGTGCCTTCGCGTTTCAGGAAAACACAACGATCTCGAAGAAGTAGGAATCGATACCTACCACCACACCATGTTCGAAATGTTAGGAAACTGGTCATTTGGCGACTATTTCAAAAAAGAAGCCATCAATTGGGCTTGGGAATTGCTGACCGAAGTATATAAAATAGACAAAGACATTCTATACGTAACCGTATTTGAAGGAAGCAAAGAAGAAAACGTTCCCTTCGATAAAGAAGCCTTCGATATCTGGAAAACAATAATCCCAGAAGACCGAATTTTATTGGGAAATAAAAAAGATAATTTTTGGGAAATGGGCGATCAAGGACCTTGCGGCCCTTGCTCAGAAATTCACGTTGATATTCGCTCGGCCGAAGAAAAAGCAAAAATTCCAGGAAAAGATTTAGTCAACAACGACCACCCTCACGTTGTCGAAATCTGGAATAACGTATTCATGGAATTTAACCGAAAAGCAGATGGTTCTCTAGAAAAACTCCCTGCACAACACGTAGATACTGGAATGGGATTTGAACGTTTATGTATGGTTTTGCAACACGTTCAATCCAACTATGACACCGATGTTTTCTCGCCAATTATTCAACATATCGAAAAAATTACAGGAGCAAAATATACTGTCAAAGCAGAAAATCAAGACCAAGAAAAAATAAATATCGCTATCCGAGTTATTGCCGATCACGTTCGTGCAGTTGCCTTTGCTATTGCCGATGGACAATTGCCTTCAAATACAGGTGCCGGCTATGTGATTCGTAGAATTTTGAGACGAGCAATTCGTTACGGATTTACTTTTCTAAACACAAAAGAAGCCTTTATTTATCAATTAGTAGAAACGTTGAGCAGCCAAATGGGAAGTTCTTTTCCAGAAATTACCTCTCAAAAAACATTAGTAATGAATGTGATTCGAGAAGAAGAAAATTCTTTTTTGAGAACACTAGATCAAGGTTTGCAATTATTAGAAAACGTAATTTCAACAGCAAAAGACAACTTGGTTTCAGGACAAAAAGCATTTGAATTATATGATACATTCGGTTTTCCAATAGATTTAACCGCATTAATTCTAAGAGAACGCGGGCTAGAATTGGACGAAAAAGGATTTGAAACCGCAATGCTCGAACAAAAAACACGCTCAAGAGCCGCTTCCGAAGTATCGACAGAGGATTGGGTGATTTTGACTTCTGGAAATACCGAAACTTTTGTAGGATATGACCAAACCGAAAATGATGTGAAAATTACTCGTTTTAGAAAAACAGACAGCAAAAAAGACGGATTATTATTTCAAATTGTTTTGGACAATACGCCTTTTTATCCAGAAGGTGGAGGGCAAGTAGGTGATACTGGAACTTTGGTTTCTGGAAACGAAACAATTGAAATTATAGATACTAGAAAAGAAAACAACCTGATTTTGCATATTGCAAAAAAATTACCTGAAAATATAAACGGCACTTTTAATGCACAAGTAAATAATAAATTAAGAACCCTAACCTCACGCAATCACTCAGCTACACACTTAATGCACCAAGCATTGCGAGCTATATTAGGAACGCATGTAGAACAAAAAGGGTCACTAGTAAATGCTAAACATTTGCGTTTCGATTTTTCTCACTTTGCAAAATTAACGCAAGAGGAATTAGCAAAAGTGGAGCATTTTGTAAACGCAAGAATTCAAGAGCAATTGCCACTAATTGAACGTAGAAATATTCCGTTTGAACAAGCAGTTTCAGAAGGAGCAATGGCACTTTTTGGAGAAAAATATGGTGATGAGGTTCGGGCAATAAAATTTGGCGAAAGCATGGAGTTGTGCGGTGGAATCCAT
>CAIJXW010000124.1 GCA_903824755.1 uncultured Bacteroidota bacterium
GACACGGATTAGGAAAATCTAAAGATGTTTCTGAAGCAATTGCGAAAGCAGTAGAAGATGCTAAGAAAAATTTAGTAAAGATTCCTTTGAACGGAAAATCAGTTCCTCACGAACAAAAAGGTAAATTTGGTGGAGCACGCGTATTTCTTATTCCTGCCTCACACGGTACAGGAGTTATCGCTGGTGGAGCTGTTCGTTCAGTTTTAGAATCAGTTGGAATTCATGATGTGTTATCAAAATCACAAGGATCATCAAATCCACACAACGTAGTTAAAGCAACTTTTGATGCTTTATTGCAAATGAGAAGTGCCTATACTGTTGCAAAACAAAGAGGCGTTTCTTTAGAAAAAGTTTTTAAAGGTTAATTCAAGGAAATTATGGCTAAATTATTAGTAAAACAAGTTAGAAGCAAAATCAACTGCCCACTTACTCAAAAAAGAGGTTTAGAAGCATTAGGTCTTCGTAAAATGGGACAAGTTGTAGAACATGATTCAAACCCTACTATCCTTGGGATGATAAATAAAGTTAAACACTTAGTTTCTGTAACAGAAGCTAAATAACAAAATACTGTTATGAATTTAAGTAACTTACAACCTGCTGAAGGTGCTACACATAATCAAAATAAAAGATTAGGTAGAGGAGAAGGTTCTGGAAAAGGTGGTACTTCCGCAAGAGGACACAAAGGAGCAAAATCTCGTTCTGGATATTCTAAAAAAATTGGTTTTGAAGGAGGTCAAATGCCACTTCAAAGACGTGTGCCTAAGTTTGGTTTCACAAACATCAACCGTAAAGAATACGAAGGTGTTAATCTTGATACACTTCAACAATTAGTTGACAATGGAATGATTACCGATACTGTTGATATGTCAGTATTCGTTTCAAACCGTCTAGCCACAAAAAACGAAATCGTTAAGATTTTAGGAAGAGGCAAATTGAAAGCAAAATTGAAGGTAACTGCTCACAAATTTACTGCAACTGCTAAAGCCGCTATTGAAGCTGCTGGAGGAGAAGCAGTCACTTTATAATTTTTCTATTTATATGAAAAAATTTATTGAATCATTAATTAATGTTTGGAAAATAGAAGAACTAAAAAACAGAATCCTAATTACTTTAGGACTGTTATTAGTTTATCGATTTGGAGCACACGTTACTCTTCCAGGTATTGACGCTACTCAATTAAACACACTTGCCGGGCAAACAAAAAACGGTATTGGTTCAATTCTTGATATGTTTACAGGTGGTGCCTTCTCAAAAGCGTCTGTTTTTGCACTAGGAATAATGCCTTACATTTCGGCATCTATTGTTGTTCAGTTAATGGGAATAGCAATTCCTTATCTACAAAAACTGCAAAGCGATGGAGAAAGTGGAAGAAAAAAAATCAACCAAATTACACGATGGTTAACGATCGTTATCACCCTAGTTCAAGGCCCTGGTTATATCTATAATTTATATAGAACGCTACCAAATAGTGCCTTCCTATTAGGTTTCGATTCATTTGCATTTTTATTCTCATCGGTAATAATTTTAGTAACAGGTACCATTTTTGCAATGTGGCTTGGTGAAAAAATAACCGATAAAGGAATTGGTAACGGAATTTCACTATTAATTATGGTTGGAATTCTAGCTAGATTGCCTCAAGCTTTTATTCAAGAATTCACAACAAGAGTTACAAATAACAGTGGAGGACCAATGCTTCTAGTAATTGAAATAATTATTTGGTTATTAGTTATTATATCTTGCGTATTATTAGTAATGGCAATTAGAAAAATTCCAGTACAATATGCAAGAAGAACAGTTTCTGGTGACTTTGAACAAGATATGATGGGCGGAAATAGACAATGGATTCCATTAAAGCTTAATGCATCAGGCGTAATGCCAATAATTTTTGCACAAGCAATAATGTTTATTCCAGCTGCATTAGCAGGATTGTCAAAATCTGATGTATCAACTTCTATTGCGGGAACTTTCAGTAATATGTTTGGTTTTTGGTATAATTTTGTTTTCGCAACGTTAATAGTTGTCTTCACATTTTTCTATACCGCAATTACTGTTCCTACAAATAAAATGGCAGATGATTTAAAAAGAAGTGGTGGTTTTATTCCTGGGGTTCGTCCTGGTGCTGATACTTCCGACTTTTTAGATAGAATCATGTCACTAATTACCTTTCCAGGCTCTTTATTTCTTGCTTTAATAGCTGTGTTCCCAGCAATTGTAGTTAGCATTATGGACGTTCAACAATCCTGGGCAATGTTTTTTGGTGGAACGTCATTAATAATAATGGTTGGAGTAGCAATTGACACAATTCAACAAATCAATTCCTACTTACTAAACAAACATTATGACGGGTTGATGAAAAGTGGTAAAAATAGAAAAGCAGTAGCTTAATTTTATGGCGAAACAATCAGCAATAGAACAAGACGGATCAATAATTGAAGCATTATCAAATGCAATGTTCCGTGTAGAATTAGAAAATGGACATATTGTAATTGCTCA
>CAIJXW010000125.1 GCA_903824755.1 uncultured Bacteroidota bacterium
GAGGTATGACTTTGTTTTTTGTGGAAATACATTAAATCCAATTGAAAACTCATTTCAATTGACACCACAAGTAAATACGAGTTCAAGTGCTACTTTAAATTTAAATCCTAATGACGTTATAGAAAAAGCCTATTTATATTGGGCTGGATCAGGCACTGGGGATTTTGAAGTGCAATTGAACGGTCAAAACATTACGGCTTTTAGAACTTTTAGTCATCAAAGAACGATTGCAGAATTGACACTGAATTATTTTAGTGCATTTACGGACGTAACAAATTTGGTTCAAACCACAGGAAATGGAGAATATATATTATCAGATTTGGACGTAAGTCCATTTATAGAACAGCATGCCATTAGGAGTACAAATTTTGCAGGTTGGACATTATTAATTTTATTTAAAAACAATTCTTTGCCACTGAATCAAGTTAATATCTATGATGGTTTACAGGCAGTTCCAAACGAAATAAACATCACACTAAACAGTTTGAATGTGGTTGATAATCAAGATGCAAAAATTGGTTTTCTAGCCTGGGAAGGCGATTCGGGGATTTCGGTAAATGAGACCTTACGAATCAATGGAAATCCGATTAGTAATCCACCGTTAAACCCAGTAGATAATGCATTTAACGGGACTAACAGCGTTCTAAATTCTTCCAATCTTTATAACATGGACTTGGATATTTATAACATTCAGGACACTATTTCAATTGGAGATACAACGGCAGAAATTCAGCTCACTTCTGGTCAAGATTTTGTAATGATAAATGCTATTGTCACAAAATTAAATAGTCAGTTGCCCGATGCAACAACTATAATAAATTCTCTAAATAATTCGTGCTTTTCAAGAACAGTTTTGGTGGACTTTACGGTTTCAAATAATAATAGTACAAATATTTTACAGGCGGGTACTCCAATTGCAATATATTTAAATGGCGAATATATTGAAAGTACTGCTACAACAGGGGATATTCCGATAGACGGTAGTGAAAATCATCAAATTTCGATCGAAATTCCCCTTTCGGTTTTGGGAGAATTTGAAATTAAAATTGTTGTAGATCAAAATAATTTAGGTCAAAGTATGATTACTGAAATTAACGAAAATAATAATGTTTCAATACTGAATTACCAATTATTAGCAGCCCCAATAATTCCAAATTTAGATACTTTAAAATCCTGTAATGAAGGGCTAGGAAAGGGAACATTTAATTTTTCTGAATATGCTATTTTGGCTCAAGAAAGCACAACTGATATAGTACGTTTTTTTCTAACTGAAAACGATGCAAATTTGAATATAAATTCGATTACAAATTCACAAAATTTTGGTATAACCGTCTCGCCAACAACAGTCTATGTTAGGGTAGAAAATGCAAATTGTTTCTCGATTTCTAGTTTTCAATTGATGACCTACAATTGTCCGCCTGAAGTATTTAATTTTATATCCGCAAATAATGATTATTTGAATGACACATTTGAAGTCAAAGGTCTTCGAGATATTTTTGAAAATTATAAGATTTCAATATATAATCGTTGGGGAGTTTTAGTATGGACTGGAACAAATGCAACTTCAGATTGGGACGGAACGTCAAATTCGGGAGCTATTTTTGAAAAAGGGCAATTGCCTTCAGGAACTTATTATTATATCATTGATTTGAATGACCCTGATTATTCAAAACCTATAATGGGTTATTTATTTTTAACACATTAACGAGGGCAATTAATCACTTTGAAATATCAATTTGTATATTTGTTTCATAAATTCAATCCACACTAATTTTGAAAAAAATAACTTCAATTCAGAATCCTTTTATAAAATCTATTGTTTTATTGCAAGAAAAATCGAAGGCAAGAAAACAAACAGGCACCTTCATTATTGAAGGGCAGCGGGAAATTGAACTAGCTATAAAAGGTGGTTTCGATATTGAGACCGTACTGTTTTATCCCGAAATCTGTACGGAAATTAGTGCAAAAAAAATTGCTCCAAATACCGAATTAATTGAGATAAATAAAGAAGTTTTTCAAAAATTAGCCTATCGAGATACAACTGAAGGAATTATTGGAATAGCAAAAACAAAGAATTTAACGTTGAGAGCATTAACGTTGAGAAAAAATCCATTAGTTTTAGTTGCAGAATCTCCCGAAAAACCTGGCAACATAGGTGCTTTATTACGAACTGCGGACGCAGCAAATTTAGATGCAGTGATAATTGCAAACCCAAAAGGCGACTTATTTAATCCAAATATTGTTCGTTCGAGCGTTGGATGTTTGTTTACAACACAAATTGCATCGGGTTCGACAACCGAAATTATTTCCTTTTTAAAAGAAAAAAAAATAGCCATTTTTTGTGCAACATTACAAAATTCTAATTCTTATCATCTAGAAGATTATTCAGTTCCATCGGCCTTAATAGTAGGAACGGAAGCGACAGGATTATCTGAAGAATGGCGAGAAGCAGCTACAAAAAATATTTTGATACCAATGCAAGGCGAAATTGATTCGATGAATGTATCTGTTGCAGCAGCAATACTTATTTTTGAAGCCAAAAGACAACGAAACTTTCATTAATAATAATTAAATTGAAACCTATTTGCACAACTCATTTTGAATACTTACTTTTAGGGATTGAATACCCCCAATTATTATGGTTGAGATTGATATAGAAAAAGAAAATAAAGCAATTGCTCAGGAATATAAAGAATTGCTCCGTATTAGTTATCAAACCTTGACTCCTGATGACAAAAAACTTATCAGAAAAGCATTTGATGTAGCTGTAGATGCCCATCAAGAGCAAAGGAGAAAATCAGGAGAAGCTTATATTTTTCATCCTATTGCTGTTGCAAAAATTGTAGCTTCACAGATTGGTCTCGGAGCAACAGGTATTGCTGCGGCTTTATTGCATGATGTAGTCGAAGATACGGATATTTCTATTGCCGATATTGAGCGATTATTTAATCCGAAAGTAGCACAACTAGTAGAAGGATTGACGAAAATCGCACAAGTTCAAAAAGATATGAATGTGTCGATGCAAGCGGAAAATTTTCGCAAAATGCTACTTACATTAAATGATGACGTTCGGGTAATTCTGATAAAACTAGCCGATAGGTTGCACAATATGCAAACAATGGAATCGATGTCCGAATCCAAACAAATCAAGATTGCTTCAGAAACATTATATATATATGCACCACTCGCCCATCGTTTAGGACTTTATAACATCAAAACTGAATTGGAAGATTTAGGCTTAAAATATACAGAACCTGTAGTATATAATGATATTGTTAGCAAAATAAAAGAAACAAAAGAAGAGCAAGATGAATATATAAAGAGCATTTCTGATGTGTTGAAAAAATCATTAGAGCAAGAAGGAATTGATTGCATCATTAAAGGAAGACCTAAATCTATTTATTCTATTCGCCGAAAAATGCAAGCACAGAACGTTAGTTTTGATGAAGTCTTTGATAAGTTTGCTTTGCGAATTGTCTATAAATCAAATCCTCATGACGAAAAATTTGCGGCATGGAAGATCTATTCAATAGTAACCGATCATTATCGTCCAAGCCCTAGTCGTTTGCGAGATTGGATTTCGTCCCCAAAAACCACTGGATATGAAGCGCTTCATATTACCGTTATGGGACCAAAAGGGAGATGGGTAGAAATTCAGGTGAGAAGTGAACGAATGGATGAAATTGCCGAAAAGGGATATGCAGCACATTATAAATACAAGCAAGGAGCAACCGAAGAAAGCGGATTGGACGTTTGGTTAAACCTATTGAAAGAAGCGTTGGAAAACCAAGAAACGAACGCGGTAGATTTTGTTGAAGACTTCAAAATGAATTTATACGCTAAAGAAATTTTCGTTTTTACTCCGAAAGGAGATATAAAATCATTGCCAAAAGGAGCCACTTCGCTAGATTTTGCATTTTCTATTCACTCAGAAATTGGCGTTCACACTAGAGGAACTAGGGTAAACGGAAAGTTAGTACCACTGAATTGCGTGTTGAAAAGCGGTGATCAAATAGAAATTATCACCTCTACAAATCAAAAACCAACTTCCCATTGGTTGGATTATGTGACGACCGCTCGAGCTAAAAATAAAATCCGTAATGTTCTCAACGAAAACACAAAGAAAACTGCCGAGGAAGGAAAAGAGATACTGACAAGAAAACTTCGTCATTTGAAAATTACTTTAAATGAAAACATCGTCAACGAACTTGTTAATTATTTCAAACTAAAAACAAGTTTAGATCTTTATTATCGAGTTGGCATTGGTTCAATTGAAAATCAACAGCTAAAAGAATATGCGTCATTAAAGAGCAATACTTTAATGAATTTCTTCAAAAATAAAATAAAGCGAACACCGAGTTATTTTCCTGAACAAATTCAGAAAGAAGAAATTAGTAGCAACTATGACATGCTTGTTTTTGGGATAGACCAAGACAAACTAGACTATAAATTATCGAGCTGTTGCAACCCTATTCCAGGTGATGCTGTGTTTGGTTTTGTGACAATAAATGAAGGAATAAAGGTGCATAAAAAAGATTGCCCAAACGCTATTAGTATGCAATCAAATTATGCTTACCGAATAATACTGGCAAAATGGATTGATTCGTCTCAACAAGATTTCAAGACAACTTTAGAGATTACTGGAATGGATACTATGGGCTTAACAAACGAACTAACTAAAGTAATTTCGAATAATATGAATGTTAATATCCAAAGCATTTCGTTGAATGGAGAGGCCGGTTTTTTTAATGGGCAAGTAGCTGTAATCGTTCCAAACAATGCGGTTTTGAAGAAACTAATAGATAATATTAAAAAAATTGATGGTGTTGATAAAGTAACACGAGTATATAAGAATTAAATATAATGAATTTAAAATAATATTTTATCTTTGCCAACTATGACACTAATCTCCGTTGATAATAGCAAAAATCAAGAAGTTGTAAAAACAGTTTTTACACAATATCTTGAAAATAAGGGACATCGCAAGACGCCTGAACGCTATGCTATACTTATAGAAATTTATGAAAGTGAAGAGCATTTTGATATTGAGAATTTATATATCAAGATGAAAAACAAAAACTATCGCGTGAGTAGAGCGACACTTTATAATACGATCGAGTTGCTTTTGGATTGTGGTTTGGTTAGAAAACATCAATTTGGTCAAAACCAATCCTATTATGAAAAGTCCTATTTCGACAAGCAGCATGACCATATCATCATGACTGATACAGGCGAAGTTATAGAATTTTGCGATCCTCGAATCCAAATTATCAAAAAAACAATTGAAGATATTTTTGACATAGAAATCCATAATCATTCTCTTTATTTCTATGGGAATAAAAAACAAGAAGCAAAATAATTATTGGAAATATTGATACTTTTTCCACAAAATAACAAACACAATGACCGTAGATTTATTATTAGGATTACAATGGGGCGATGAAGGAAAGGGAAAAATAGTTGATGTTCTTACTTCAAAATATGATATTATTGCTCGTTTTCAAGGTGGCCCAAACGCGGGACATACACTTGAATTTGATGGGATAAAACATGTTTTGAGAACTATTCCTTCTGGAATATTTCACGAAAATTCTATGAACGTTATCGGAAATGGAGTTGTGATTGACCCAGTTGTATTTCAAACTGAAATTGAAGGTTTGAAAAAATTCAATATAGATATTAAATCAAGATTAATTCTATCAAGAAAAGCACATTTAATTTTGCCGACCCACCGTTTGTTGGATGCTGCTTCAGAAGCTTCAAAAGGAAAAGCAAAAATTGGATCTACCTTAAAAGGAATTGGCCCAACATATATGGACAAAACTGGAAGAAACGGAATCCGTGTTGGCGATATAGAATTATCAGATTTTAAAGAAAGATACAGAGCATTGGCCGATAAACATGAAGCAATGATTAAGTTTTATGATGTTGAAATTCAGTATAATCTTAAAGAATTAGAAAAAGAATTTTTTGAAGCTATCCAAGAACTAAAAAAACTGACTTTTATTGATAGTGAAGAATATTTACACCAAGCTCAAAAGGCGGGGAAATCGATTTTATGCGAAGGCGCTCAAGGGTCATTATTAGATGTTGATTTTGGAACTTATCCCTTTGTAACCTCGTCAAACACCACTGCTGCTGGTGCTTGTACAGGATTGGGTATTGCACCAAACAAAATCAAAGAAGTCTATGGAATTTTCAAAGCCTACACTACCCGAGTTGGAAGTGGCCCATTTCCAACCGAAGATTTTGAAGAAGCTGGAGCCACAATGGCAAGAGTTGGAAACGAATTTGGATCAGTAACCGGGAGACAAAGACGTTGCGGCTGGTTGGATTTAGTAGCACTAAAATATGCCGTTCAAGTAAATGGAGTAACGCAATTAATGATGATGAAAGGCGATGTGCTTTCTGGATTTGAAACCTTAAAAGTATGCACGGAATATAAATATAAAGGTCAAGAAATTTCTCATTTACCTTATAATATAGAACCCGAAAATGTAACCCCCGTTTATAAAGAATTTAAGGGCTGGAAAGCCGATCTAACGGGAATGTCAACCTACTCAGAATTACCACAGGAATTGAAAACCTATATCGAATTTATCGAAAAAGAAGTCGAAGTACCAATAAAAATTGTTTCAGTTGGACCAGATAGAAAACAAACAATATTAAAATAATTTTTCAACGCTTTGAGAAATCAAGGCGTTTTTTATTTTTATAATTCCTAATAAATATGAAAAACGGGGAACTATTTAAAGCTTTTTTTAATAGTGAAAAGTCTGGCGGCATCCTTTTAATTATTGCCACAATAATATCGTTACTATTGGCAAATTCTATTTGGCAATTGGAATATATTTCATTTTGGAACACAGAAATTGCTGGAAAAAGTATAGTTCACTGGGTGAATGATGGGCTAATGACAATTTTCTTTTTATTAATAGGTCTTGAATTAGAACGTGAAATTTATAACGGAGAACTATCCACTCGAAAAAAAGCAGCACTACCGCTATTCAGTGCGTTGGGTGGAATGATAATACCTGCGTTGTGCTATTTAATTTTCAATATCGGTACAAAAACTCAATCTGGTGGCGGAATACCGATGGCAACCGACATTGCGTTTGCAATTGGAATACTTTCATTATTAGGTAATAAAGTCCCTGTTTCCTTAAAAATATTTTTGACTGCTTTGGCTGTCATTGATGATTTGGGCGCTATCATTATTATCGCCATTTTCTATACTTCAAATATTTCGTTTTTGAATCTAGTAATTGCTTTCGGCATAATGGGATTCCTTTTTATTCTAAACAGAAAAAAAGTAAACCATCTATTTCCTTATATACTTGGCGGAATATTGATGTGGTATTTTATGTTAAATTCTGGCGTTCACCCAACAATTACAGGAGTATTACTGGCTTTTGTAATTCCGTTTGGTGATGGAAGTGAGAAAACAATTTCTTCAAAATTACAGCATCTTCTTCATCAGCCTGTTGCGTTTTTTGTATTACCGCTTTTTGCTTTGGCCAATACAAGTCTAATCATTAGTGACAATTGGCAATCAAATTTATCAGAACCAAATAGTATAGGAATACTTCTGGGTCTTATTATTGGAAAACCGCTAGGGATATTTCTGTTCGCGTTTTTGAGTGTTTATTTTGGAATGTGCAAATTACCAAAAACCATAAACTGGAAACAAATTCTTGGGGTAGGATTTTTGGGAGGCATCGGGTTTACGATGTCCATTTTCATAACTTTGTTAGCGTTTTCTGAAAGCGAAATAATCATTAGTTCCAAAATAGCTATTCTAATAGCTTCTACAATAGCTGCAATTATTGGATATATTATATTAATGTATGCCTTGAAATCGAATACCAAGGAAATGGGGGAACTATAAAATAATCATAAATTAAGGCAACCTTAGTTCCTTTTTACTAAATTTGGCAAAAAAAATCCCTTGAAGAAAGTCGTTTTTTTACTGTATTGTTCCTTATCGATTTTGTCGTTTACCAATTTATTGGCTCAAACGCCAAAAAAAATAATAATCGAGCATTCTGATTTTGCAGACATCAATCAACTTCAAATTCCCGACGCAGCGTTGCTAACAGGAAATGTTCGGGTGAATCATGATGGAGCCATACTCACCTGCAACAAAGCGTACTGGTTTCAAAAAGAAAACTACATAAAAGCATTTGGCGATGTTCGCATTATGCAAGGCGATACCCTTACTTTGAGTGGAAAATATGCCGAATATAATGGTAATGTCAAACAAGCATTTGCTACGGGAAACGTGCTAATGCAATCGCCCGAAATGTCATTGGTTACAGATACAATTTATTTCAATAGAAATAGCCAAGAAGCCTACTATAAATCATTCGGTACAATAACAAACAAGGGCAATACGCTAAAGAGCAAATCAGGAAAATATTTTGTAAATCAAAAAAAATACCAGTTTTTAACAGCCGTAACTATAAAGACACCCGAAAACACAATAAAATCAAATCATTTGGATTATTATACAAATTCGGGACATTCCTATCTTTTTGGTCCATCGACAATTGATGGAAAAGAAACAAAAATATATACCGAAAACGGATTTTATGACACTAAAAAAGACATCGCAAGATTGCTTCGAAATTCAAATATTCGATATGCAAATCGCTTGATAGAGGGCGATAGTATTTTTTATAATAAGAAAAAAGGGTTTGCAACTGCAACAAATAATGTAAAAATCACCGATTCTATAAATAAAATAATAGTCAAAGGTCACTATTCTGAAATCTATAAATTTAAAGATTCTGTTTTTGTGACAAAGCATGCCTTAGCAATAAGTTTGGTCGAAAAAGATTCCGTTTATATTCATGCCAAAAAATTACTCATCACAGGAAAAGAGGGCAACCGCATCATTCGTGGCTTCAAAGATGCCCGATTTTATAAATTAGATTTAAGTGGCAAATGTGACTCTATTCATTCCAACCAAAAAACAGCTTTAACAAAACTTATTGGAAAACCAATTCTGTGGAACTTTGATAATCAAATGACTGGAGATGTCATTCATTTAATAGGAGACAATTCAACCGAAAAATTAGATTCGCTAAAAGTTTTAACAAATGCTTTTATAATATCAAAAGACACACTTGGAACTGGATATAATCAGGTAAAAGGAATTAATTTGTATGGAAAATTTAAAGATAATTCACTCGAAAATGTAGATATTATCAAAAACACAGAGGTTATCTATTTTATGCGAAATGATAATCAGGAGCTAATTGGAATAAATAAAAGTGTTTGTAGTAAAATAAATATGACTTTTGACAAAAAGAAAATAGAAACTTTAACCCTATTTGAAGCTCCCGATTCAACTATTTATCCTGAAAAAGAATTGCCAGAAAACGCGAGAAAATTGAGAGATTTTATATGGCGTGGAGAGGAGCGAATAAAGTCGAAAGAAGACCTTTTTACTGAAGAAGAAATAGAAATAAACAACAAAATCATCGAAGCTAGCAAGGCAGAAAAAATCAAACCAGACGTTCCGATGAAAATAAGAAAAGAAACATTGGATTATGATAAAAATAATTCAAAACCTGAAATAAAATAATTTTTTGGAACCAAAAAGATGAACCCAGAATTTATAAAATACCAAGCTCAAACATCACCGTATCCTCTTGGAATGGAAGTTTCACATGCCGTTGGTTCCTATATATATGATATTAATAATAAGAAATATTTAGATTTTGTAGCCGGAGTTTCAGCATGCACGCTAGGTCATCAGCATCAACGAGTGAACAACGCCATCAAAAATCAGTTAGACAAATATTCACATGTCATGGTATATGGCGAATATTCACAAAGTCCCGCAGTTGAATATTGCAAACTTTTGGCCGAGCACCTACCCTATCCATTAGAATCAACCTACTTAGTCAATTCTGGAACCGAAGCCACCGAAGGTGCCTTAAAATTAGCTCGAAGAATTACAGGCAGAAGCCAATTAATTTCGTGCCACAACGCCTATCATGGCAATACAATGGGGTCGTTAAGTGTAATGGGATTTGAAGAACGCAAACAAATTTTTCGCCCATTAGTTCCCGATATAGAATTTATCACCTTCAATAACGAAGAAGATTTAGAAAAAATAACAACAAAAACCGCAGGAATAATCCTCGAAACCATTCAAGGCGGAGCAGGATTCATTCAGCCTGAAAACGAATTTCTAAAAAAAGTCAGAAAACGTTGCACCGAAATGGGAGCCATAATGATATTAGACGAAATTCAACCTGGTTTTGGTCGGACAGGAAAACTATTCGGTTTTCAAAACTATGGTGTCATTCCAGACATAATTGTAATGGGCAAAGGAATGGGTGGCGGCATGCCCGTAGGCGGATTTACAGCATCAAAAAAGCACATGGATTTGCTAAGCAATAATCCTAAATTAGGGCATATTACAACTTTTGGAGGACACCCAGTTATAGCAGCAGCCTGTTTAGCCACCTTGCAAGAATTGACCGAAACCTCAATTATGAGCGAAACTTTAGCAAAAGAAAAGCACTTTCGTTCCCTCTTGATTCACCCGCTAATAAAAGAAATTCGAGGCCAAGGTTTAATGCTCGCAGCGATGACTGAAAACGCAGAAATCACAAACAAAGTAATTCTGAAATGCCAATCTAAAGGACTGATAATGTTTTGGTTATTGTTCGAAAGTTGTGCTATAAGAATCACACCCCCACTCACGATATCCTACCCAGAAATAGAAGAAGGCTGCAAGATCATTCTAGAAGTGATGGACGAAATTATAAACGAAATTTAGATTTTTGGGAGCTATTCCTGCTGTCATTCCAATCCGTTTTATTGCTTCTTGCAGAGCAATAAAACGGGATTTTCCCTTCCATCAGGGCTAGGGCATTCAGGATTAGAGTACAATTATTTGTTAATTAAATTGTTCACAACAATTGAAATCTAAAAACAAAATCCCGATAAATTTCGTACCTTTATTATACAGAAATTAAAGCAATAAATATGCACCTCAACAGCGAAGAAGACTACAATTTATCACTGTCAAAATTTGAATCCATGTTGAAAACCAACAAGGTACTCTTCTTTGATTCAGAAGAATTTGAGGAAATAATTTTGCATTATCTTGATGCTGGAAAGACATCATTGGCAAAAAAAGCACTAAAACTAGCTCTCGAACAACACCCAAAATCAACAGGCCTAAAATTAGTCCAAGTAGAAATGCTCGTCTATGACGATAAACTAGATTTGGCCGAAAAACTATTAAACGAATTATTTTCAATAGAACCTACAAACGAAGAAATATATATTCAAAAAGCAAATATATATTCCAAAAGAGACAATCACGAAAAAGCAGTTGAATTATTAAAAACAGCTTTGAAATATACAGATGATTATGCCGATGTCTATAATTTAATAGGAATGGAATACCTGTTCATGGACAACCTAGAACTTGCAAAAGAAAACTTTATAAAATGTCTGGAAGAAGAACCAGAAGACCAAGCAGCACTCTATAACGTAGTTTATTGTTTTGAATTTTTAGACCAAAACGAACTCGCAATATCCTATTTGAACAGCTATATTGAAAAAAATCCATACAGCGAAATCGCCTGGCATCAAAGCGGAAGATTATACTATGGGCTAAAAAAATATGAAGAAGCAATTCGTGCATTCGAATATGCAACATTAATTGATGATGAATTTCTAGGAGCCTTCATGGAAAAAGCAAAAGCACTAGAACGATTAAAAAAATATTCAGAAGCTATAGAAAGCTACACTCGAACCATTGAGCTAGACGAAGCCACATCCTATGCACTGTTAAGAATAGGAAAGTGTTATGAAAAATTAGGAAATAAAACACTAGCATTAAAATATTTCAATAAAACAGTACACGAAGATCCATTACTAGACAAAGGCTGGATAGCAATTACAGATTTTTATGTACGCCAAAAGAAGTACCAGAAAGCCTTAATTTTTGTAAACAAGGCATTGCATATCGACAATCAAAATCATCTATATTGGAAGCGATATGCCACCATAAACAAAGAATTGAGTTACTTTGAAGAAGCAGAATTTGGCTACCGAAAAGCAGTTGAATTTGGCGATTATCAAATAGACACTTGGTTGTTTTGGGTAGGAATACTTCAGTTTCAAGGTGAATTTGAAACCGCAGTAAAAACACTTTTACAGGCAGCAGTCTATTTTCCTGAAGAATTTGAAATAGAATATCGACTTGCAGGATTATATTTCATGCTACAAGATGATAAAAAAGCCAAATTTCATTTGAGCAACGGATTGCGTTTAAGCTTTAAAAATCATTCTATTATAGAAAATTTATATCCTGTGATTTGGGCAAGAAAATCAGTTCAAAATGCAATTCAAAAAAGCCAAAATAACAAATAATGAACCTAAAACGATTTGGCTTAATTGGGAAAAATATAAGTTATTCGTTTTCAAAGAATTATTTTAAAAATAAATTTGAAGAAAATAACATAAAAGATAGTTTCTATGACAACTATGATATAGAAACTATTGAAAAATTTCCAGAATGTATCTCTCAAAACCCTGAATTAATTGGCCTAAACGTAACCATTCCCTACAAAGAAGTCATTATTGCCTATCTGGACGAATTATCTGAAGTTGCAAAAAAAATTGGGGCAGTTAACACAATAAAAATTGAAGAAACCGGAAAATTAGTAGGCTATAACACCGACTATTTTGGATTTCAAAAGTCCATTGAAAACAAACTATTAGGACATCACAAAAAGGCATTAATTCTCGGTACTGGTGGTGCTTCAAAGGCAATTTCCTATGCTTTATCAGAACTTAATATTGCCGTTACAGTCATTTCTAGAATAGCTAGCAAAGACCATTTGGACTATTCGCAAATAACTCCAGAAATTATTCAAGAAAACCAATTAATTATAAATTGCACTCCAATTGGGACAAGTCCAAAAATAGAAGAGTGTGTATCGATTCCGTATGAATCTATCACAAATCAACATTTTGTTATCGATTTAATATATAACCCAAGTGAAACACTGTTTTTAAAAAAGGCAAAATCTCAAGGAGCTCAAATTCAAAACGGGCATGAAATGCTAATTCAACAAGCAGAAAAATCATGGGAAATTTGGAATAAAAAAACCTAAAAAACTGTCGGATTTAGAAATTGTCCGAATAAATTGTCCTCAAGAAACCAAAATAAGCATCAAACTTTAGCTTTAAACCAAAAAATTGGTTGAAATAACGAATTTTCTTTGAATTTTTGTTTCCACTTTACTATCTTTCGCCCTCAATTAATATAAACCCTAAACATTTTAAAATGTTAGAAGAAAAGAATGATAACCTGCAAAATGCAGATGGAGCACTAGAAAATGTTGCACAAGAAGTACAACAAACAGAAAATGAGGCAATTTTCAAGCCTGAAACAGTCGAAGAATCTATTGTTTCTAACGATACAATTTCTATTGAAGAGGAGCTAATTGTTGAAGAAGAAGTTGTTCCTACTCCAACCGAAGTTGCAACGCCCGAAACGGAAGACAAAAATCAAATTGCAATTGAAGCGATCGAAGTTGAAAATGCGGCCGAGAACGAAGACGAAACTCTAAAAGAAAGACACCAAATTCCGATGTTAGACTATGATAGTTTGACGATGGAGGAACTAGTTTCAGAGATAGAAAAGATGGTTTCGGTAGAAAAAGTAATGTCTGTAAAAGAACATGTAGAAGAAATAAAAAACTCATTTTTATCAAAATATAATCATTTTATTGAGGAGAAAAAAGATGCTTTTGTTGCCGAAAACCCTGATACAAAAGAAGAATTTCATTATCATTTGCCATTAAAAACTACATTTGATCAATTATATAATCAATATAGAGTAAATAAAAATACTCATTTTA